>CADAEJ010000011.1 GCA_902786965.1 uncultured Ruminococcus sp.
CGTTTATTGTTCAATTTTCAAGATACTGTCGCTGCACTCGACTTGCGCCGTGCAACTTTATTAGTATATCACTTATTTCGCTCTTTGTCAAGCCTTTTTCGTGATATTTTTTGCTGCCCTTTTCTTTCAGACAGCTTAATTATATTAACACATTTACCCCGCATTGTCAAGGGGTTTTTCTAACTTTTTCGCAATTCGTTATGTTAACCATAACGCTGTGCGATGTTTGAGCTTTTTTGTCTATAAGTACAATATGTCAGCATAACAAAAAAGAGTTACACAAACGTGTAACTCTCAAAGGCGCCACCCGGATTTGAACCGGGGATCAAGGTGTTGCAGACCTACGCCTTACCACTTGGCTATAGCGCCATAATAAAGCGGCTTACGAGGCTCGAACTCGCTACCTCCACCTTGGCAAGGTGGCGCTCTACCAGATGAGCTAAAGCCGCATATTCAGTTTTGATGCCTCCGGACGGAATCGAACCATCGACACGGGGATTTTCAGTCCCCTGCTCTACCTACTGAGCTACAGAGGCATAACTCTGTAAACTTGAAGTAGAACATATTACTTGAAAATACAGAGAATTTTTAACGACCGGAATGGGGCTCGAACCCACGACCTCTAGCGTGACAGGCTAGCGTTCTAACCAGCTGAACTACCCGGCCATGATGGTGGGGACAACAGGGATCGAACCTGTGACCCTCTGCTTGTAAGGCAGATGCTCTCCCAGCTGAGCTATACCCCCAACATCGTCACCTCTTCAAGTGACGAAACGTTTTTTTGATTTTTTATTCAAGAATTTCAATTATTCTTTTCTATCATAATTGACGACAATACAGCATATGCAATTATCGCTGCGATAAGAACCAATGAAACGTAAAATAAAAAGTTCAGTTTAAAGACGATCCTGAGTGCATTGAGAAGAAAAAGACCCGAGACCATCAGCAGCACCTTGCCCGACTGCTTATAGTAAGGTGTGAAATCGGTCTGTTCCCTTTCCTTTTCTGAGGCATAAATATACGCATTGTTAAAACAATAGCCCTTGCACCGCAGGCTTCTTATGCCAAGCAATGCCAGCAAACCCGATACGGCAAGAAGAATGACAAAGAATATTATTTCGACCGTGCTCATATCTTATATCACTTCTTTGCATTTTCAGCAAGCTTGATAAGCTCGTCTGATGTAAACTTATATCTCTTGTCGCAGAAGTGACATTCCACCTGTGTTTCAGGCTCCTGCGCCATTTCTTTAAGATCCTTTTCACCAAGAGAGATAAGCGCCCTCTCGACTCTTTCTCTCGAGCAGTCGCATCTGTACTCTACCTTGAAATCGTCAAGCACGTTCGGTTCAAGTCCGTCAAGCGCTTTAAGTGCGATCTCCTCTGTGGTCATACCCGCAGAGATCATCTGAGTGACCGACTGCATCGAATTGATATTCTTCTCTATCTGATCTATTGCGCTTTCGGGAGCAAACGGGAGCAGCTGAACAAGGAAGCCTCCCGCGCAGTTAACAGTCAGATCGGGATTGACAAGCACACCGAGAGCACAGACACTCGGCACCTGTTCGCTCAAAGCAAGATAGCTTGTTATATCCTCTGCGACCTCGCCCGAAACAATAGGCACCTGTCCGCAATAAGGCTCTTTCAAGCCAAGGTCCTTGACAACGCTCAAGGTCCCCTCTTTACCGACTGCGCCGCCGACATCGAGCTTGCCCTTTGCATTAAGCGGCAATTCTACAATGGGGTTCTGGATATATGCCCTTACGTTGCCGAAGCTGTCGGAAACGCATATCAGCGCGCCCGCAGGTCCGCCGCCCTCCATTCTGACGGTAACGCTGTCCTTTTCGCCTTTAAGACCGAAGCCGAGCAGAGATGTGCCCATAGCAAGTCTGCCAAGCGCCGCTGTGCAGACAGCCGAGGTCTTGTGTATCTGTTCAATTCTTGAAACTATGTCTTTTCCATCTATCGCGCTGCATACTACCGATGCATCTTTACTGATAGCACGAACTATTCTTCCCATACAGGTTCTCCTTATTTATTCGCAGATCTCTTTTTGCAGACCCAAAGCACACGCTGGCTCGTTTCTGTGACAGGCTCAAGCGAGAAATCGTCAAATCTTCCTATCAGCTCAAATCCGCATTTTTCAAGCTCGGTTTGAACAAAGTCATCATCAAAGAGTATCTCTGTAAAATCATCACTTGATCTTGTATACCTTCCGTCCTTCTCTTTTGAAAAAAAGTCAAGGTATATATGCACATCGCCGTTTTCGGCAAGCTCGTTCTGCCACGCGCAGAAAAAGTCCTGCTTATCGAAATTGAACGCATTGTCCGCAAGGATCTGTCTGTGCTTATACTCGGTGTTGAGGTCAAATACAAACAAGCCTCCGTCGCACGTGAACATAGACACACGCTCAAAGGCTTTTTGAAGCTGTTGTTTATTTTTCAGGTGATTAAGGCTGTCAAGCAGGCAGACTGTACAATCGACTGCGCCGTAAAGATCAAGCTTTGTCATATCCTGCAAAAGCAGCGTTACGGGCAGATCTTTGCCTTCAAGCCTTTGCTGTGCCATTTCAAGCATTTCGGGAGAATTATCTACTCCCACAACGTCATAGCCCTTTTGCGCGAGCTTTTCGCTGAGCGCACCCGTACCGCACGCAAGGTCAAGTATAACCTCCTTATAATCGGCATACTTTTGTACAAGCGAATGCACCAGCTGTGCGATGCCCTCGTGATCGACGTTATCGGTCAGCGCATCATAAAAACGCGCAAAGCTCTCGTAGCCTGTATTTATCACTTTTTATCGTTCTCTTTCTCTTTATTCATCTTTTCAAATACGATGCTGTATCCGCCGCTTCCGTCATAGGTCAGCGATCTGTTGACGCGGCTGATCGTTGCGGTGGACGCGCCTGTTTCGTGAACTATCTCGCTGTAAACGTGATTATCCATAAGCATTCTCGCCACCTGGAATCGCTGCGAGAGCGCTTTAAGCTCGGGGATAGTACACAGGTCTTTAAAGAACGATCTGCACTCCTCTACCGTTTCAAGATGCAGTATTGCCTCGTAAAGCTCGTCGAGATTCTTTATTTCCATACGCTCTTTCATAACAAAAGTCTCCTTTAACATTTCATAATGTAAAGTGTTAAACCATAATCAAAGTGTAACACAAAAGCAATGAAATGTAAAGGAGATTTAAAAACCAAATATGAACAAATTCTAAATTTTCTTATTGGGTGTCAGAAAGCCACCGCTGTACTCGGTCTGCACAGGCTGTGTATCTGTTTCGGTTTCGCCCTCGTCCTGTGCGACCTCCTCGATTATCGAACGTATTTCCTCAACGCCCTCGCCCGTAACCGCCGAGAACTCGACAAAGGTAATATCCTCAAAGCAGGGTATCTCGGTTTTAAAGCTTTCCATACGCTCTTTGCGCTGCGTCGGCTTGAGCTTATCGGCTTTTGTGAACACTATCACGAACGGTATCTCGCTGTCGATAAGAAAATCAAGCATCTGCAAGTCGTCCTTTGACGGAGCGTGGCGCATATCTATAAGCTGGAACACCAGTCCCAGATCACGCTCGCCGTCACCGAGGTACCCGCCGATAAGGTCGCCCCACTTTTTCTTTTCAGACTTTGATACGTTGGCATAGCCGTAGCCGGGCAGGTCAACGATATAGATATTCTCAAGCGAATAGAAATTTATCGTTACGGTTTTTCCCGGCATAGAGCTTACCCTTGCAAGATTTTTGCGGTTGAATATCTTATTTATAAGCGAGCTTTTGCCCACGTTTGAGCGTCCCGAAAAGGCGATCTCCACCCTGTCGGACTGTGGTATCTGCTTGAAATTAGCATACGACGTGACAAACTCTGCTTTGTTGATATTCATACCTGCTCCTTTTAAACTGTCAGTTTTTTTCTGCCTCTGGTCTTTTTGTTCGGCATAAGCTCGAGATTCATCTTATGTCCGTTCTTTTCCTTGACAAGCGCTGTATCAAGCACCTCGTCAATAGTTTTTGCAAAGATAAACTCAACGTTCATCTTTACGATGTCCTCGACCTCGTCCATATCGCCCTTATTTGCAAACGGCACTATGCAGGTCTTTACGCCTGCCTTGTACGCAGCCATTGTTTTCTCGCGCAGGCCGCCTATTGCAAGTACCTTGCCTGTAAGCGTGATCTCGCCTGTCATAGCGACATCGGAACGCACCTTGATACCGCTCAGAGCCGAAACGATCGCTGTTATCATCGTAACGCCCGCAGACGGACCGTCCTTGGGGATAGCTCCCTCGGGGGCGTTGATATGCAGATCCTTCTTTTCGTAGAAATCCTTTTGTATGCCGAACTTATCCGCGATACTGCGGCAGTAGCTTACGGCTATCCTTGCAGATTCCTTCATAACATCGCCAAGCGAGCCTGTGAGCTCGACCTTGCCCTTGCCGTCAAGCACAAGCACTTCAAGCGGAAGTATCGTACCGCCGACCGATGTCCAGGCAAGACCGTTTACAAGGCCTACACTGTTCTCGGCAGATACAAGATCGGGCTGATACTTTTCGTGACCGAGGAACTTACTTAAATTGTTTATATTGAATGATACGCTCTTAACATTGTTCTCAACTATCTCCCTGGCAGCCTTTCTGCAAAGTGTTGCGATAGTTCTTTCGAGCTTACGCACACCTGCCTCTCTGGTATAGCTGTCGATGATCTTATAAAGCGCATCGTTGGTTATACGCATCATGGAAGGCTTCAAGCCGTGCTTTTCAAGCTGCTTTTTGATAAGGTGGCGCTTTGCTATGTTGTACTTTTCCTCTCTTGTGTAGCTTGAAAGCTCGATGACCTCCATTCTGTCAAGCAACGGTGCCTGAACGGTCTCAAGAGTATTTGCGGTAGTGATGAAAAGCACCTCGCTCAGATCGAACGGCAGCTCAAGGTAGTGATCTCTGAAAGCGTTGTTCTGCTCACTGTCGAGCACCTCGAGCATTGCAGATGACGGGTCGCCGCGGAAATCGTTGGACATTTTATCTATCTCGTCAAGCAGCATAACGGGGTTCATACTGCCTGCCTGCTTCATAGCGTTGATGATACGTCCCGGCATTGAGCCGACGTAGGTCTTTCTGTGGCCTCTGATGTCGCTTTCATCCTTGACACCGCCGAGTGAAACGCGCACAAAGTTTCTGCCGAGCGCTCTTGCGATGCTCTTGGCGACCGAGGTCTTACCGACACCCGGAGGTCCCACGAGGCAGAGTATCTGACCGCGCACATTAGGCGCGAGCGCTCTGACGGACAGATTTTCAAGTATTCTCTCCTTGACCCTTTTAAGTCCGTAATGGTCCTCATCAAGCACCTTGGCAGCCTTTTTGACGTCGGTCCTGTCCTTGGTAAAGCTGTTCCAAGGCAGAGAAAGCACGGTATCGAGGTAATTGGTGACAACGACAGCCTCCTGCGAGCCCATTGGCATACGCGAAAGACGCTTTACTTCCGAAAGCAGCTTTTCCTCGCTCTTTTCATCAAGTCCGAGCTTTTTGATGCTCTGTGTATACTTCTCGACTTCGCCTGCCTCGCTTTCGGGCTCCTCGCCGTCAAGCTCACGCTGCAAAGCCTTTATCTGCTCGCGGATATAATACTCACGCTGGTTATCCTCGATCTGCGTGCGCACCTGGTCGTGTATCTGCTGTTCAAGTGAAAGCACCTCTATCTCCCTTGACAGTATCGAGAGCAGTAGCGCAAGCTTTTCGCCCACGGTAGATGCTTCGAGCAGATGCTGTCTGTCCTGGAAAGAAAGTGAGATATTGAACGCAAGACTTTCAAACAGCTCTATCGGTGTTTTAGCGCCGAGTATCTGCGAATAAAGCTCCTGCGGCATTCTCGGCAGCAGCTTTGCATACTCCTCAAAGGCTTTGAGCACCTCTCTGAAAAGCGCAATGACTTCGGTTCTTTCGAGCTTTTCTCTCGGATAGTTATGCATAAATCTTATCTGTGCTTCATAAAAGGTCTTGTGCTCGATCAGATTGATAAGTTTTGCTCTGTTAAGTCCCTCGACAAGCACGCGGTAAACGCTGCCCGTTCTGACTATCTGCTTTACGCGCACGACCGTACCTATCGCATAGCAGTCCTTCTTCTCGGGATTTTCGATATTAACGTCTTTTTGTGCAGCAAGAAAAACCGGTGTATCCGTTTCCATAGCATTTTTGATGCTCCTGACGGAGAAATTTCTTCCAACGTCAAAGTACACCGTCATATTCGGGAACACCACGAGATCTCTTGTCGGCACGAAAGCCATTATAACCGTATCCTTGGTATTTATCTTATCGCTCATAGTCAAATCCTTTTCTTTCTATGTATTACGCGGACTGTTTTATTATTTTGCGTCCGCACTTACATTATAACATAACGCGAACATATTTGCAAGTGTATAAACGCTCCAATAAAAGCAAAAAGAGGTATCCTATAAAGGATACCTCATCAAAGCGCACTATTAGTCAGAAACGTATGGGATAAGTGCTACGTGGCGTGCTCTCTTGATAGCCTTTGTAAGCTCTCTCTGATGATAAGCACAAGTACCTGTAACACGTCTTGGGAGGATCTTGGATCTCTCTGTCATACACTTTCTGAGCTTTGTGATATCTTTATAGTCGATAGTCTCTGCTCTGTCTGCGCAGAACATGCAAACCTTCTTGCGACCTCTCTTCATAGGTCTTGCAGAACTCTTTTCCATTGCCATTGTTATTTTCACTCCTAACATCTTGATGTAATGATCGGTTTTGTACGAATCAGAACGGTACGCCGTCGTCGCTCAGCACGTCTTCATAATCAGCAAGGTCGCCTATTGAAAGCTCCTCATTATTGCTGCTCTGAGCAGGTGCTGCTGACTGCTGATTGCTGCGGTAGTTATTGTTGTTGGAATAGCTGCCCGATGAAGGATAGGATGCTGATGAACCGCCCTGCTTTGGCTCGCCCGTAAAGCTTGCATTATCAACATAGACCTCGGTAACATAATGCTTGCTGCCGTTTTTATCGTCATATGTTCTTGTGCGAAGGTTGCCTTCGATAGCGATCATTCTGCCCTTGCCAAAGTATCTGCTAATGAACTCAGCGGTCTTTTGCCAAGCAACACAGGTGATAAAGTCAGTCTGTTTATCCTCACCCTGCTTTGCATAGCCTCTGTCGACTGCTACATTAAAGGTGAGTACAGGTGTGCCGTTAGGCGTCTGTCTCAAATCCAGATCCTGTGTGATCCTGCCCATTAAAATTACTCTGTTAAGCATAACTATTCCCTCTTTTCTGCGATCTGATTCTTGCCTGCTTTGCGATGATTGTTACTGCTTTGCTGTAACTGTTACTGCCTTGCTGTAACAAGGAAACGGATAACGCCGTCTGTGATCTTGAGAACTCTCTCGAACTCAGCCGGGAACTCAGGCTTTGCTGTGAATGTCCACAGTACATAAGTTCCTTCCGTCTCGTAATTAATAGCATAAGCGAGCTTACGCTTGCCCCAGTTGTTCATCTCAACTGATTCAGCGTTGTCCTTGATCATTGCATCAAACTTCTCGATAAGAGCTGCGCCCTCGTCCTCGAGCTTGGTGCTGAAAATAACCATTGCTTCGTAATTTTCGTTGATCTTTGCCATTATTCTTACACCTCCTTCTGGATTTCGCCTGCACATATAAGTACAAGCAAGGATACCACAATATTATAGCACAAGGCCCGCACCTTGTCAACGATGCGGACCTTTACATTTGTAAATTTTCTATTAAATCACTTGTACATCTGATTGATAAAGAATACGCTGCCGACAACAAGCGATACATACATACAATAGCCGCAAATTGCTGCCATCCACGAAACTCCGCCCTTTGCGGAAAGTTTTTCCTTGACCTCTTTTTCGCCGTCGGCGGTCTTTCTTATCAGTCCGATATCATTCTTCGCCTTTTTGTAGTAAAAATAGTTCGCAAGAAGTCCCGAAAAAACTCTCCAGGACATCAGGACGTACCAGCAGCCCGTTGACAGCATCACGAACGAATCGCTTGAAACGTCAAACGGAAAGACTATCTTGAAGCCTGCATATCCTGCTGCAAAATTCGCTATCATCACAGGTACCGAAAGCACGGTACACACCAGAAGCGAGATTATACCCAGAAGATTCATCTTTCTGTACAGGTAGTAGACCTCGGGAAAAAGGAATGCGCCGAGATTCAGCGACAGCTTTCCGCCATACTTGCCGAATCTTATAAAGCTCATAAGGAACGTGAACGGGTTGTTTTTAACATATCCCGCATAGTCCTCCAGCTTGATGCCGTCAATGACAGAATCCTTATCGTATACCGTTCTTTCACCGAACGGCGAATACTCTACCCTGCCTTCATTTGGCACGCCGTCACGGTAAGCGCCCTTTTTGCGCTCTCTGTCGGCAGCCTCGCTTTCAGTTTCGTGCAGCGGTGTTCCGCAGCTTTCACAAAAGAGCTTATCCTTATCGTTGTTGAATCCGCAACGTCTGCACCTGATGCCCTCGCCGCCCTCCTCAGCCGACTTTGACCACGAGCCGCCGCTTTCGTGCAGCTCGTCATTTATGCACTTACCGGCTTTCTTGTAGCACTCGCGGTGATACGGCGTTCCGCAGTCAGGGCACACAACGATATCGTCGCCGTCCTTGAACGGTTCTTGGCAGACCTTGCATTTTGCGCCTGTATATGTAGCCATTTTCGTTAATCCTTTCTGTTTTGTATCTATATTTCATTTCATTATAGCACACTTTTTTTGAAATTACCATAGTTTTTTCATTTTTTTCTTTACTTTTCAGAAAAAAAGTTTTATAATAAGGATTAGCAGTATTTAAGGAGAATGATATATGGTATTTTTAGAGAATCTCAAATCACAGCTTGAAGCGCTTGCTCCGACGATAAAAGAGCTTCACGATGTATATGACATCGAGCGCAGCAAGGAACGTATAGAAGAACTTCACGAAAAGGCAGCCGAGCCGGGCTTCTGGGACGATATGGACAAATCACAGGTAGTTTTGCAGGAAACAAGGAGCCTGGAAAGCAAGCTGGAAAAATACAAGGATTTCACAACGTCATACGAAGACATAGAGGTAATGCTTGAGATGGCGGCTGAAGAAGACGATGAGAGCATGGTCGAGGAGATAAAGCTCGAGGTCGAAAAGCTCAAGCAAAAGGTCGATGAAGCATCGCTTGCAACGCTGCTGACGGGTGAATATGACAAGCTGAACGCTATCATCACGCTGCACGCAGGCGCAGGCGGCACAGAGGCGCAGGACTGGACGGAAATGCTGTTCAGAATGTACACTCGCTGGGCAGAAAAGCACAACTTCAAGGTATCGACACTTGATTTCCTTGAAGGCAGCGAGGCAGGTCTTAAAACAGTGACGCTTATGGTCGAGGGTGAAAATGCTTACGGTTATCTCAAAAGTGAGGCAGGCGTACACAGACTTGTACGAATTTCGCCTTTCAATGCAGCAGGCGCAAGGCAGACATCTTTCTCGGCGGCAGATGTAATGCCCGAGATCGACGATACCATTGAGGTAGACATCAGACCCGAGGATATAGAGATGCAGGTGTTCCGTTCATCAGGTGCGGGCGGTCAGCACATCAACAAGACATCATCGGCTGTACGTCTTATCCACAAGCCCACGGGTATCGTGACCTCGTGCCAGACGCAGAGAAGCCAGTTCCAGAACAGAGAGTACGCAATGAAGCTTCTGCGCTCGGAGCTTGTCAAGATCAAGGAGCAGGAGCATCTTGAAAAGATAAGTGACATCAAGGGCGTACAGAAGGAGATCGCGTGGGGCTCGCAGATACGAAATTATGTATTTATGCCCTACACGCTTGTCAAGGACGTTCGCACAGGGTATGAAACAGCTAACGTGAACGCGGTAATGGACGGTGACCTTGACGGATTTATAAACGCTTATCTCAAGGCGCTCTCACTTGGCAATATCGAAAAGCAATAACAATAAGAAAGAGATGCTGTTCATCATAAAACGGCATCTCTTATTTTTATTACTTAACGACTTTCTTCTTTTTCTTTGCCTTCTTCTGATCGGCGCTCTCGTACTCGGGTGCGTCCTTGAAGATCCTGTCGTCACCCGTATCAAGATAGATATCCTCGGGATTTTCCTCGCCAAGCTGGTCATAGTATGGCTGAATGATGTACTTTCTGACAACAGGATAGCACAGCGAGCAGTTCAGGAATGCGATAAACGAGAACGGAAGTGTCATTAGTATTATCACCGACACAGGCAGAAGGAAAAAACATATCGACATAAATATCACATAAACGAAAAAGCAGATAAGCGACTTTTTAAGTCCAAGATATGCAAGTATGAACGAGTTTTTGAGTATCTGCTTGACAGTCAGGTGTGTAGATGAAACCATTATGTAGATGTAAAAATCCATCATAACGACAACTATCATAAATGCGAACATCACAAACATCGGCACATACATTATCGGCATCATATCAGCCCACTGCTTGTAAAATGGCAGACCGACCGCAAACACGGCGGTAAGAAGCACATTCAGCAGACCGAAGAAAAGTCCCTGCTTGAAATTCTGCTTGAACGCTGCCCAGAAATCAGCGAACAGATAGGCGTGCCTTTCCTGCGAATAGTTTCTGCACACCTTTGTCAGTGCGGCAGTTGCAGGACCGATAGTAATTATCGGCAGACAAAACAGCACATAGATGAAATTCAGCGCCATCAGCTTCCAGAAGTGGCTGAAATAGATAGCGGCATATTTGACGAACCCTGTTTTTTCGTGAGGTGTTTTAAGCACACCTTTCTGACTCGGATCGCGAGGCATTAAACCCATTTGAACTCTCCTTTTTACTTCCTTACAATACTTTTATACGGGCACAAGCCCTTTTGTCAGCCGGGCGATAAGGCAATCGGCTCCCGCGGAGACCGCAAGCACCGCCTCAAGCACGAGAAATTTTGTGCAGTAAAGCCTTACCGTTTCGCGCAGACCGTTTTCCTGTCTGTCTGAAAGCGTATAGACTGCATAGCGGTTTGAAAGGCATATAGCCTCCCTTGCGCCAAGCGCCAATGCAAACGAACAGATAAGACCGTTAGGAGCAATAAGCAGCGCGCTGTAAAGCATTCCGTGAAGACCGTAGGCACTGTACATCTGCGACAGTACCACGCCAAGTCCGAGTCCGCGAAGTGCAAGTGCGGCTGCGGCGGCAGGCTGTCCGACTGCGCAGAAACCTGATGCAAATATCACAAACAGGAACGCTGTTGACGAGCTTAGCGTTTTTAGCAGTATCTTGGAAAAATCAAGGTTCTGCCTTACCGATAGAAACCCTGCCTGTACGGAATTAAGACTTCTGACCGTATCCGCGCTCATCGAGCCGTAAAACAGGCTCCCCAACAGCACCCCTGCAAGCAGAACGCAAAGCAGTCCTGCATAGAATTTTCCTGTATATATCCCGACTTTTCTTATCCTCATACATTGACCACACCTTTCTGATATGGTAAATGTATATGCAGACAAGCTGTGTTTAATTCACTTTGAAAGCTCGTAAGCCCTGTTTGTACAAGCCTTGCAGCAATTATCGACCGCATCTGCAAGGTTGCCCTCGCGCAGCTTTTCAAGTCCTGCGATTGTTGTACCGCCCTTTGAGGACACCATTTCGATAAGCTCGTCAAGGCTCTTTCCGCTGTCTGTTATCATCTTTGCCGAGCCGATAAGCGACTTTGCAAAGAGCTCTTTTGCGGTCTGCTCGTCGATTCCAACGCTTTTTGCGTAGTCAACGAAATACTTTGTATAAAGATAGATAAACGCAGGTGATGAACCGTTTATAGCGATTATCTCCTTCATTTTATCCTTTGAAATAACCTTGCTTATGCCGCCCGATGAAAAGATCCTGCACACGAGGTCAAACTCCTCGTCAGTAACGCTTGCAGAGCGTGAAAGCGCAGTCGCACCCTCGCCAAGCAGAAACGGCGTATTTGGCATGACAAGAACTACCTTTGCGTTTGGAACTGTTCTTTTTGCGTAGTACTCATCCGTAACACCCGCAAGGATAGACACTATGACAGTATCAGCAGTGACCTGCTTTGCAGTCTCGTCAAGCACCTCATCAAGCTGCTGCGGCTTGATAGCAAAGAAAACATACTTGCAGCACTTTACCACATCGGCGGCACTTCCGACACCAACGGCACCTGCTGCCATAGCCCTGTCAAGCGCTGCTTCTGACTTATCAAAGGCAAACAGCTTTATGTCATTACTCATATCGCTTGAAAGGATGCCTTTCATAATAGCAAAGCCCATATTTCCGCAGCCGATAAAACCAACATTAACCATGTGAGTCAACTCCTTTTATTCATACAAAAGATATTATACAACAAAATCTCAACTATTGCAAGCATTTGAGCGATTTTTCAAAAAGAAAAACGAGGAAAGTGCATTTCCTCGTTTTGAAATATCAGTTTGCCCTTATGCTGCCCCTGACCGTTCTTTTGTAAGCCACAAGGCAGATGGGAAGGATAATGAACAGCATCGGGATATCGACTGCAAGCTCAAGCACGTTCTTTATGACTCTTGCGGCTACAGCGGAAGAATACGCGGCTTTGGGGATAAAGCCGTAGTGCAGATTGAGCGCTGTATTGATGAATAGATTGATGATAACGACATCAAGCAGTCTTGCGATCATGATCCTTACAAACATCGAGATGTCCTTATCCTTCACGCGGATAGGGTGAACGCTGAACTTATGGTACAGGCAGATGCCGTAGATAAGTCCCTGCAGACCTGCTACAAGCGTATACGCAGGCAGAAAGCCGCCTGTGGGGTGTACCATGAATCCGACAACGTCGCACGCAAATCCTGCAAAGACCGAGACTGTCGGTCCGAACAGCATACCGATGACTGCGATCGCGATGAACGCGAAGTTCAGTTTAGTAAACCCGATGTCGACCGAGAAGGATTCAATAAGCATAGATACGGCGATAAACACGCCTGTTATCGCAACGCTCTTTATGCTTTTGAATTCTTTCGCCGAATTGACGAACATACGAAAAAAGCTCTTCATAAACATACCTCCTTATGCGAGCCGTCGCTTAGTGCATAACGGGGTCTATGAAAAGCTCCTATTACACATTCAGCGGGATGCGAGGACTAAACCGCAAGGGCTTGCTTGATGCCGTTCCCTTTTCGTCCCGCCGACAACTCCCCGTCCGGCAGGCACTTAACGCTTAGACCTCTACTCTGTTGTTTTGTTTTTTCTATCTACAAATCGGGAGTTTATCCCTCATTATAGTCATATTGCACCTGCCCCACGATTCGTTTTTATAAACAAACGCATCGTCAGCGGTGTTTCTTTCGGTAAAGCCTGCATTTTCGTAGCACCTGCGAGCCGCCGCATTTGCGGTGAACACGTTGAGGTGTACAAGATCTGCCTTTGCAATATCATAGGCATACTGTGCCGCGAGCCTTACCATTTCTTTACCGTATCCTTTGCCGCGCTGCATTGGATCAACAAGAACGAATTTAAGCATTGCCTCGCTTGAATCATAATTCACCGAGCAGCAGATAAATCCGACTAAACTGCCATCGTCCGTTGCTGCCACAAATGCCTGATCGCCCTCACGTTCAAACTGATCCTCAACAAACCTGCCGAACTCCTCCTTTTCAAGCGGAAAAGCAATGCGGTTTGCGCACCAAAGAGCGTGGGCTCTTTCATCGGTGATCCAGTTCTTTATCAAGTCAAAATCATGACTGTGAACATACGGTCTTAACCTCATATTCTGTTATCTCCCCGTTTGTATCTGTCTGTCTTTTTATTATATCAGAATGCGGTCTTGTAAAGGATATCGTAAAGCTCGTCCTCGAAAGGCTTCTTCATGCTGAGAGCTTCCTGGATATCAACATCGTAAACCTCGCCCTTGCGGAATCCGCATACTCTGTTGCCGATGCCCTGCTCAAGCAGCTCAACTGCGTGATAGCCAAGTCTTGTAGCAGCAACTCTGTCACGAAGTGTAGGCGAGCCGCCTCTCTGAACGTGACCGAGTACCGTAGCTCTTGACTCAACACCTGTAAGATCCTGAAGGGTCTTTGTGATGTAATCGGTCTTGCCGATACCCTCTGCAACTATGATGATAAAGTGAGTCTTGCCCTGTGCCTTTGACTCGATCATTCTCCTTGCGATCTCGTCAAGGTCATAATCCTTTTCAAGAGTGATGCAAGCCTCTGCACCGACAGCGGCAGCAACATTTATTGCTATGTAGCCTGCTTTTCTGCCCATTACCTCAACAACAGAGCATCTGTCGTGGGACTGTGCAGTATCCTTGATCTTATCGACCATTTCCATAGCCGTATTCATAGCTGTATCGTAACCAATGGTATAATCCGTGCAAGCGATATCATTGTCGATAGTTCCCGGGATACCTATGCAAGGGATACCTGCTTTTGAAAGGTCAGCAGCGCCTCTGAACGAGCCGTCACCGCCGATAACAACGATACCGTCAAGGCCCATTTCCTCGCACTTCTTTTTACCCTTCAGAACGCCATCCATGTTCCTGAACTCGTTGCATCTTGCAGTATAAAGGCAAGTACCGCCTCTCTGGATAATGCCTGAAACGGTCTTTGCGTTCATCTCGATAACTTCGCCGTTGAGCAGTCCGTTGTAGCCTCTCATGATACCTACAACTTCCATACCCTTGTACAAAGCAGAACGGCAAACGGCTCTTACAGCCGCATTCATTCCCGGAGCATCTCCGCCGCTTGTCAAAACACCGATTTTCATTGATTTGTCCTCCTATATATCATCTTATGTACAATTTTTCCCCGAATATCATAACACAAAGCCCCTGAATTGTCAAGGGCTTTGAAACAACTTAACATTTTCTTTTCACTTTTTATACAGTCTTATTCCTCAGGGGCTGGCTGAGATTTTTCTGTATTTGCAGCGGTCTGAGTAGGCTTGGTCTCCGACTGTACAGGCTCCTGCTTGGTTTCGCTTTGTGTTTCGGTCACTTTTTCGGTAGTCGTAACCGTTTCCTTGCCGTCGGAAACGTAAACTATGAGCACATCACCGTTCTTGACATTTATCTTGTTGCCCGGATAGATGCTCGTACCGATAACAGAACCCGCAGTCTGCGTGCCTCTCATCTCGGTGACCTTATACTTGATGTTCCATTCATTGAGCAGGTCAAGATATGATTTCTGGTCAAGGCCGTAATATGCAGGAACAGCTACATTTTCAGGTCCTGAGCATACCTTGAGGACAAGCTCGGGCTTCTTGCTCGGGTCATAGCTCTCGCCCTCTGGGATACTCTGCGCTACAACGACATTTCTCTCGTCAGTATCGGAGAAGTACCAGTCTATCTTGAGGGTGAAATTATCACCTATCTGCTGCTTTACGACATCGAGCCTTACGCCTGTCATTTTCGGAACTATCGCGCCCTCGCCAAGTCCTGCTTCGCTGCTTTCGCCCTGCGATGACTGCGCATCAGCCTTTGAGGAACTGTCGGTCTTGCTGTCTTTTTTACTGAAATCAATAACTCTTACCGATGATGAAGAGCTTGTGCTTTTTTCGGAAGGTCCTGACAGCAGCAGGTACAGCAGGAAGATGCAAAGTGCAAGTATAACAGCTATAAACACCCAGCTAACGATGATAGCGGCTGTGCTTTTTTTCTTGACCTTTGCCTGATTGACGGGCTTGTTCGCGGGGCGTCTTTCACCCTGTCTTTCACGGCTGCTTCTGGGGATATGCTGTACGGGTATCGTCTGTGTTGAACCCTTTTCCATTTCGATATGCTGTCTCGAGCGCTGTTCAAACAGTGCAGATACAAGCTCTGTAACTGTCTGTATCCTCTCCTCGCCTCTTACAGCCATAGCCTTGGCGATAACTCTGGAGATGTGCGGCGAGATACGCGGATTTATGCGTGCAGGCTCGACCATGGTATCGTTTTTGGTTCTTGTCTGCGCATCAAGCGGCATAGTACCTGTAAGTATTCTGTAAAGCACTGCGGCAAGCGCATAAACGTCTGTCCAGGTGCCCTGCCATTCAAGTGACGAATACTGCTCGGGGGCGGTATATCCCGAATAGAACTCGGGCAGCAGCCCGGTATTTGAAGTTCTTATCGAGCTTATGCAAAAGCCTGTGAGCTTCAGCTCGCCGTCAGTGGTCACGATTATATTCTCGGGAGAGATACCTCTGTGGATAATACCGGCGTTATGGATTATGCTCAGCGTTGTGAAAAGCGGTACAAACAGCTTTTTCACCTGCTCCCACGAGAGAAAGCCGCTGTTTGACTGCAAGAATTTCTTGAGCGAAACGCCCTCGACATACTCAAGGATAACATAGGTAGTATTATTTGCATTGAACATATCCCTTGCAGTTGCGATATGGTGCAGATTTCGCATTTTTGAAAGCGTTCTGTTCACATCGGCAAACTCGGACATAAACGTTTTGTACTTTGCAAGGCAGTCTTTATTTACTATAAGCTCCTGCGTACTGCTGTCCCTCTCGCAGAGGGTATCGGGCATATACTCACGGCAGACGCACTTACATTTGCCGACCATATCGTAGCAGATATAAGATGCACCTTCGCCGTTGTAGGATAGCATTTTACCGATTATATATCTGTTGTCAAGCACAGTTTTGGGTGCAAGATAAGCTTGCAGATGCGGTATATTTTCCGTATAGCTGCAATATTGGCACTGTCCGCTCGGGTCTAACTCGTTCATACAGCCCATACACAACTGTTCACGTGGATCCATACCGAACCTCCTTTGGAAATTATGTATCACTTTATCTTAACAGAAATCTTTAAGCAAGTCAAGTTTTAAGACTAAAATGTTGATATTATGAAACAATTTGTTTTAATTCTGTAACTACTTGGGACTGTATATAGTGTACTTTATTGCGAAATGGCACAAGATTTATGTATATTTTGTATACATTGACCACAGCAGGTGAAAAGCTGATGAAAAAGAACTCAAAGGATTTGACAAGTGCACGGCAATATTATATAATTGTGCTTGTACCAAAACAAGGAGGCAGTTCCCGAAGGGAATGATATAAATAATGGACGAAAGATATAATGGCAGCAGACCTCGCGGATACGCTCCGCAGGGTGATGAGGGCGAAAGCTACACACAGCAGTTCGTTCGGCAGATGAACGAATACAGCGCGATGGACGGCACAGATTATTTCAACAATGATGTTGACTTTGAATTTGAGCAGTATCCGCCGCAAGCGGGCGAACCGCAGGGCTATCAGCAGATGCCTCAAACTCGAGCAAGGCGCGAATATATCCACCCGAAGCGGCAGCAGCAGGCAAGACAGCCGCGCAGGCAGGCGCAAAGACCGCCCGAAAGGGTGCGCAGGCAGCGTCAAAGCGAACAAAGGCAGCGTCAAAGCGAACAAAGGCAGGTGCGCGAAACAGCCGCACGCAGGCATCCAAGGCAGGCGCAATACAAAGAGAATAGCCCTGTGCGCGATTCGGGAGGAGGGACTGCGCGAGTGGAAAACTCGGAAGGCACAAAGAAAAAGAGCATAGTAAAGCGCGTTGTAATCATAGTGCTTTCGGTGATATTCGCTCTGTTTGTGATATACAACATTATGCTCGTATACTTTGTCAGCAAAGTCAAGTCAGTTGAAACGGGCAAGCGTGACAGCTCGATACAAGCCACGATGACCGATAAGAATGTCAAGAACATACTTATCATCGGCTGTGATACGCGCGACCCCAACACAAAGGGCAGAACGGACGTTATGATGGTAATGTCGGTCAACACCGAAAAGAAGGTCATCACGATGACCTCCCTAATGCGCGATATGTATCTGCCGCTTGTAGGCTACTACAATGACGGAACGAAGATGTACAACGATGAAGAGCCTGACGGGCTTTACCGCAGCAAGCTCAACGCGGCATATGTATTCGGCGGTGCAGAGTTGCTTATGGATACGATAAAGTACAATTTCGGACTTGAGATAGATGACTACGTTTACATTGATTTCAGTTCTTTCACGGCTATCGCGGATTCGGTAGGCGGTATAACTGTCGAGGTCACTGACGAAGAAGTTGAGGCACTCAATGAGTGTACGCTCGAACAGAACAGGCTCAACGGTGACCCTGACACAAAGGATTATCTCAAAAAGGGCGGAAAAGTCGAGCTCAACGGCAATCAGACGCTTTCATACGCGCGTATGCGCCGTGTCGGCAATGCTGATTTCCAGAGGACGCAGCGTCAGAGGATCGTTATGACAAAGCTTATAGAAAAGGTCAAGGACGTAAATATATTCAAAAAGCTCGGCTTTATGAAAGCAGTTATGTCAAGCCTGACGACCAATATGTCAAAGACAGACCTTTTCTTCTACGGCTACAAAGCGCCGTTTTACCTCGGATACGAGATAAAAGAGCTTCGCCTGCCCGCTGACAACGAATTTGAGTACGGCGAGCACGCAGGTCAGTCCACACTTGATGTTGACATTGAAAAGTGCCGCAAGCGTATCAAAGAAGCTATATTTGACTAAAAAACAAGGACCGTATCTCACAGCTGCGTGATACGGTCCAATTATTTTACAGATTTTCGGGATATACAAGGGTCGATGTGTAGTAAAGGAACTTGTTTTCACCGTCAAATGAAACATCAAGTATAACCTGCTGCTCGTCGCCTGTGTCGGAATCATACCAGTATCTGTAGCGGTATGTCACAAGGTCAGACGAATAAGTCACAGAATACGGGTCGATATCAATAGCGTCCTCGACCTTATCATATGATGCGCCCTTGTCGAATTTATCAAGGTTGATAAGCTTTTCGCACTCAACGCCCTTGATGTTCTTTTTCAGCAGCTTGAAGTCACAGTACTTGACTGACTGTATTTTCTGCTTTTTATCGGTCACTATCAGCACCGCCCATTCGGGATAGGTGATGCCATCGACCTTTACAGAGTCCTCACTCTCCTCGACATAGTTGAACTCAAGGGCTCTGTTAAGCCCTGCATACGCTGATTTATCGCTGAAATGCATATCCATTTTTGTTTCTGCGACTGCAACGGTAGTGCCGATGTATTCCGCGGTTTTTCTTGCAAGCTTTTTGCCCTTGCCGCTTGCGATGCTGACAAACAGCGTGATGATAAGCAGGATAATCAAAGCCACAGCTATCACAGCAAGCAGTATCTTCAGATGCTTCATACCGAATTTGCTGCGCAGTTTTTCGGTCGTTCCGAGCTTTGATGTCTCAAGCGGATTCTTCTTTTTATTCTTTTTATTGAAAAGCTTGGTGGACAGTTTAGTATTCTCGCTGCTTTCTTTTATCACGACACCGCAGTTGGTGCAGACGTTGTCGTTTTCGCCGATCTTCTTGCCGCACTTGGGACAATCCATTCATAACCCTCCCCTGATATGTTTTCTATGATCACAGACATTATATCACAGTTTTCATTCAAAGTCAACAAAGCGTGCGCTGCTCGTATAAAAGATAAGCCCCGAAGTATCACAAAGCACCTCGGGGCGATTATTATTCATACCGATAAGATCAGTCGAGCCATACGCAGTCAACGATGTCACGATCGACCTTGACAAGCTTTTCGTCAACAAATGCTGCTGCCCAGCCGTGTTCCTCGTCCCACGGGCAGTTGAGCTGCATAATAACGCAGTATGGGACATTCTGCGACTCGTAAGGTGAATCCCCTGTTTTGCTTTTTGCATATATCGCATCTTCAAGCACATATATCCTGACATCTGTTCCGATATAGCCGATAAGGTCGGCAGGTGTTTTCAGCTTTGGCCAGAACTCCTCGCTTTCTTCCTCGTCATCAGGTCCCCACTGCTCATACATATCATCATAGTACAGACGAATAAAAGCCTGAAGCATTTCATTCTCAAGCGATGTATCCCATTTCTCTATCAGCCTTTTGCAGTAAAGGTCGTTCAACTCCTCATCTTCAATATCAACGTCTATCTCAAAGGTCTGCGGATCAAGCAGAGTTTTGTCAGCCATATTTATCCTCCTCATCAAATCTGTTATATAAGTGTCATCTGGTCGGGGTCTTCGATATCCTTTGCAAAAGAGCCTGCAACGGGTATCGTTTTGCTGCGGTACTTTGAAAGCTCTGCGGCGGTCTGCTCACTGATAAGGAAAGCCTTTTCAACGGTGGACTTTGCCTTGCAGGTCATGACCTGAACGCCTATCGTATCGCGCGAAGCCTTTGGCATAAGAAGCGAGGTATTGAATATCATCGCTCTGCCGTTGGTCGTGCGCAGCATAATATCCGCATTTTCCTCTACCCAGAACATCTTAACGAGCTTTGACTTGCCCGAATATGCCGAGGTCAGCTTTTTGCGGTTGGTCTTTGTTTCATACGAATCAAGCGGCACCTTTGCGACCTTGCCGTTTTCAAAAACAAATATCATATAGCCCTTGTAATCGGTCGTATTGACCGCATATACAACATTTTCCTCTTTGTCAAAGGAAAGCTTTGCGGGGATATAATCACCCATTGCGGATGCCTTTGAATCTGCAAACTGCGACAGCTTTGCCTTGTAGACACTGCACTTGTCGGAGAAGAAAATAAGGTCGCTCTTGTTAGTGGTCTCGGTGTGCTGGGAGATAAAATCGCCCTCCTTGAGCTTTTGCTCGCTTGCCATACGAAGCGACTGCGGAGTACACTTTTTGAAGTAGCCCTCACTTGAAAGGAATATCTCGCAAGGATAGTCGGGTATCTCCTCCTGCTCGTCTATCTCTACAACATCGGATGCGTAGTAGTATCCTGTTTTTCGGGGCTGTGCGTACTTTTTCTTTACCTCTTCAAGTTCTTTTATTATTACCTGCTTTATCTTCCTTTCGCTTTCCAGCAGCTCTGCGAGGCGGTTTATCTCCTCCTCCAGCGCTTTTGTTTCCTCGGTGCGCTTCAGGATATACTCGCGGTTGAGGTGACGCAGTTTGATTTCGGCAACATACTCTGCCTGGATCTCGTCAATGCCGAAGCCTATCATAAGGTTTGGCACAACGTCTGATTCTTCCTTTGTCTCGCGCACGATCTTTATCGCCTTGTCGATATCGAGCAGTATCTTTCCGAGGCCTTTGAGAAGATGCAGCTTGTCCTGCTTTTTCTTCATATCAAAGGCTGTTCTGCGCTTTACGCAGCCGATGCGGAAAGCCACCCATTCCTTGATGATATCGTACACACCCATTACCTTTGGGTAGCCTTTTACAAGGATATTGAAGTTACAGCTGAAGGTGTCCTCAAGCGGTGTCTGCTTATAAAGCTTTTGCATAAGCTTATCAACCTCGACACCCTTTTTAACGTCTATCGCGATCTTCAGACCGTTGATGTCTGTTTCATCTCTTATGCCCGAGATCTCTCTTATCTTGTTTGCCTTGATAAGCAGACGTATCTTGTCAATTATCGCCTCGACATTGGTGGTATAGGGTATCTCGGTTATTTCTATGCACCTTGCTGTCTTGTCAAAATCATACTTGGCGCGCAGCCTTACAGAGCCTCTGCCTGTGCGGTATATCTTGTCAAGCTCCTCCTCGTCGTACAGCATATTTGCGCCGCCGGGAAAATCGGGACCTTTAAGCGTTTCAAGTGCGTTGAAGTCGGGATTTTTCATAAGTGCGACAGTCGTTTCGCACACCTCGCCGAGATTGAACGGACACACCTGGCTCGCCATAGAAACGGCTATACCTGCGTTTGCGTTGACAAGTATGGTCGGGAAAGTCGCAGGGAAAAGCGTAGGCTCGGTAGTGGTGTTATCATAGTTTGGCACAAAGTCAACGGTGTCCTTGTCGATGTCCTTGAAAAGCTCGTCGCAGATAGGCTCAAGCTTTGCCTCGGTATAACGCGATGCGGCATAAGCCATATTCTTTGAATACTGCTTGCCGAAGTTGCCTTTGCTTAATACATACGGGTGCAAAAGCGCCTCGTTGCCTCTCGAAAGACGCACCATCGTTTCGTAGATAGTCGCATCGCCGTGAGGATTAAGACGCATTGTCGCACCGACAATATTTGCAGACTTTGTCAGTCCCCCGCTTAACAGGTTCATCTTGTACATCGTGTAAAGGAGCTTTCTGTGCGAGGGCTTGAAGCCGTCTATTTCGGGGAACGCTCTTGAAACTATAACGCTCATCGCGTAGGGCATATAGTTTGTTTCAAGCGTCTGTGTTATCTTTTGTTCAACAACGAGTCCTGCGCCGTCGATATAAGCATCGCTTTTTTTCTTCGGGAGCGCAGTCTCCTTGCTCTTTTTCCTTGGCATATAATCTGTCCTTTCGGGTTTAGTGCTAAACTATTCAAATCAAGAAATATCAGCCATTTCGAGATAGTCGATACCGTTGTTGGTGATGAACTCTTTTCTTCCTGCAAGATCGTCACCCAGCAGCATATCGAACATCCACTGCGTCATTTCCATATCATCGGGGCAAACCTTGATAAGCCGCCTTGTAGACGGATCCATCGTGGTAAGGCTCATCATTTCGGGTTCGTTCTCACCAAGTCCCTTTGAGCGCTGTACGGTGCATTTCTTATTGCCGATCATCTGCATTATCTTCGCCTTCTCGGGTTCATCATATGCAAAGTATGTTCTGTCGGAGGTGGTTATCTCAAACAGCGGTGACTCGGCGATATACACATAGCCCTTTTCGATAAGCGTAGGTGTGAGCCTGTAAAGCATCGTGAGTATCAGCGTTCTTATCTGGAAGCCGTCGACATCGGCATCGGTACAGATAACTATCTTGTTCCAGCGCAGGTTATCGAGTGAGAACATTGAAAACTCCTTGTTCTTGCCCGTTTTGACCTCAACACCGCAGCCGAGGACTTTTATAAGGTCAACTATTATCTCGTTTTTGAATATCTTATCATAGTCGGCTTTGAGGCAGTTGAGTATCTTTCCTCTTACGGGAATGACCGCCTGGAACTCTGCGTTCCTCGCCATTTTAACAGAACCCAGCGCCGAGTCGCCCTCCACGATGTAAAGCTCTCTCTGCGAGAGGTCTTTTGAACGGCAGTCAACGAACTTTTCCACCTGGTTTGCAAGATCCATCTTGCCCGTGAGGTTCTTGACAACATTGAGCCTTGTCTTTTCGGCAGACTCGCGGCTGCGCTTGTTTATCATCACCTGCTCGGCGATCTTGAGCGCTTCATCGGGATTTTCTATAAAGTAAATCTCCAGCTGATGCTTGAGGAAATCGGTCATCGCGTCCTTGATGAACTTATTGGTGATAGCCTTTTTGGTCTGGTTTGCATAGGAGGTCTGCGTTGAGAACGAGCTTGAAACAAGCACGAGGCAGTCCTCTATATCGGGGAAGGTTATTGGTTTTTCGTTTTTAAGATACTTATTGTTATTTTTAAGATACGCATTTATCTGCGATGTGAAAGCGCTCTTTACAGCGTCCTCGGGGGAACCGCCGTGCTCAAGGAAGCTTGAGTTGTGGAAATACTCCAGCTTTTTGACCTTGTTTGAGAAAGTGAACGCCACGCAAAGCTTTACCTTGTAGTCATCCTTGTCCTCTCTGTCACGGCCTACTCTGTCGGCAGTACAGTACTGTACCGAGGTCATATTGGTATCGTTTGCTATCTCTGCAACATAGTCGGCGATACCGTTTTCATAAACAAAGGTCTGCTCCTCAAAGGAGTTGTTCTCGCGCTGATAGCGCAGTATGAATTCGACCTTCGGATTAACGACTGCCTGCTTTTTCAGCACGTCCTCAAAATATTCCTTTGGGATAGCGATATCGGTAAAAACGTCAAGGTCGGGACGCCAGCGTGTCTTTGTACCTGTCTTGTACTTTTTGGTGCAAGGCTCTTTTTTCAGGCCGCCGACATTGTTGCCCTTTTCAAAGTGCAGAGAATACTTCTGCCCGTCACGGCAGACCTCGACATCCATATACTCCGATGAATACTGCGTAGCGCACGCACCGAGTCCGTTAAGACCGAGCGAGAACTCGTAGTTTTCGCCGTCATTTGTGTTATACTTGCCGCCTGCGTAAAGCTCGCAGTAAACAAGCTCCCAGTTGTAGCGCTTTTCGCGCTGGTTATAGTCAACGGGACAGCCGCGTCCGAAATCCTCTACCTCGATAGAATTATCATTGTACTTGGTAAGGATTATCTTGCTGCCATAGCCGTTTCTTGCCTCGTCGATAGAGTTTGAAAGTATCTCAAACACCGAATGCTCGCAGCCGTCAAGTCCGTCGGAACCGAAAATTACCGCGGGACGCTTGCGCACTCTGTCAGCACCTTTTAAAGATACTATATCGTCATTTGAGTAATCCTGTTTTTTTGCCATAGGTCAATCAACACCCCTGTTTATTTCAGATTGATACACAATATTTAGATTTATTATAGCACATAGGCACCATATTTGTAAATACCCTTTTGTAAAAAATTCTTCCTGCGATGTTATTTCAGTTTTGGGGAAAGGCATAATGTTAACAGTTTGTTCATTGACTTTTATGCACAGTATGCTATAATACATATGAACAGATATTCATATGTTCATTCGATAATTTGAGATGATTCCCTTTCAGAAGGAGGAAAACAGTATGGATAACATCGAAATGATAAAGGACGCAATGCCTGTTGACGAGGAGATATATGACCTCGCAGAGCTATTCAAAATGCTGTGCGATGCAACAAGGGTCAAGATACTTTACTCTATCCTTGACAGCGAGATGAGCGTTTCAGACATCACCGAGATAGTAGGCTCAACACAGTCGGCAGTATCGCACCAGCTGAGAGTTTTAAAGCAGGCAAGGCTGGTCAAGTACCGCAAGGTAGGCAAATCGGTGCTTTACTCGGTATCTGACGAGCACGTTGCTACGATACTGAGCATGGGTATGGAACACATCAGCGAATAATATAATAAGGTGACAACAATGAAAATAACCGCACTTGTGGAAAACATTTCAGACGGCTCGGTAAGATCGTCACACGGACTGTCATTTTACATTGAAACAAAAATGCACAAGCTGCTTTTTGATGTTGGTCCGAACTCAACGCTGTTTGAAAATGCCGTAAAGAAACACATCGACCTTTCACAAGTCGATACCGTAATTATCTCGCACGGTCACAAAGACCACGGCGGCGCATTGAAAAGATTTCTTGAAATAAATAAGACCGCAAAGGTTTACTTACAGAAAGGTGCTTTTGACGAGCACTTTGTAAAAGTGCTGTTTTTTAAGATAAGCATTTCGCTTGATAAAGAGCTTGCAGACAACAGCCGTATAGTTCTTATCGACGGCGACTATAAGATCGATGACGAGCTGACGCTGTTCACATCAAAAGCCTCTGACAGCTTTCACTCCAAGGCGAACAGCAATCTTTATGCAGGAAAAGCTCCCGATGATTTTCGGCACGAACAGGATCTGCTTATTCGCGGTGACAAAGACGTTGTGATAATGGGGTGCGGTCATGCAGGAGTAATAAACATTCTCAAAAGCGCTGCGCCGGCAAGACCTTCGTACTGCATCGGCGGATTTCACGTTTTTGACCCCGTCAGCAGACGGACAGTTCCAAAAGCACAGCTTGATGAACTTTCGAGCGGACTGAAAAGATTTGCAGACGTTAAATTCTTCACCTGTCACTGTACAGGTAAAAAGGCTTACAGATATTTAAAGCAAAGGCACACAAACATATCGTATTTCTGCTGTGGTAAGCAGCTGAACATATAACATTTCAAACATTAGAAAGGGTCGGTGGTCGCAATGACCAAGACGATTTATTGGCTTAAAGGGCTTGACTGCCCCAACTGCGCACAGAAGATAGCTATCAGGGTGAATGACCTTGATATCGTAGAATCCGCGGATATGGATTTTATCCGCAAAAAGCTTATTGTAAGGCACGAACAGAGTGATGTTTCGAGCATAGAAAGTCAGGTAAAGGCTATCGTGAAAAAGCTTGAGCCTGACGTTGAGGTGCTTGATTACGAGCAAAAGGACGCACACGAGCATCATCACGAGCATGAACACTGCCATTGTGATGCTCACGAGCATTCGCACGAACACGGTCACGAACATTCACACGAACACGCTCACTCGCACGAGCATAGTCATTCTCACGAGCACGGCGAGAGCGAAAGTCACACGTTCGACATTGCAAGATTTGTCTTTGCAGGCGTGCTTTTCGCGCTTTCAAAGGTCCTGCCGTTTGAGCTTCCCTGCACGATACTTGCGCTTTGCGCGTATGTTATCGCAGGCTATGATGTGGTCATCTCCGCGCTGCGCAATCTGCTGCACGGCGAGGCTTTCGACGAAACACTTCTGATGTTCATAGCCACTGTCGGCGCGGTCGCACTCGGCTACTTTGACGAGGCGGCGGCGGTAATGCTGTTCTTCCAGGTGGGCGAGCTTTTACAGGATATCGCGGTGGAAAAGTCGCGCAGGTCGATAACAAAGCTTATGGAGTTAAAGCCCGAATTTGCGCGCATCGTTAAGGACGGCAAGGAGATGCAGGTCGCGCCCGAGCAGGTCGAGCGAGGAGATATTATTATCGTCAAGGTGGGCGAAAGACTGCCGCTTGACGGCTGCGTAATCGAGGGCAGCTCGCAGCTTGACACCTCTGCGATAACGGGTGAATTTCTTCCCGTAGCAGTAAGTGAGGGTACGAATGTTATGAGCGGCTGTACGAACCTTGACGGAGTTATCAAGGTAAGAGTCAGCGAAAAGTTCGGTGACAGCGCTGTTGCACGTATTATGGATATGGTGGAGAACGCATCGGAAAAGAAAGCCGAAACGGAAAAATTCATCACACGCTTTGCAAGAGTGTACACACCCGCAGTTGTGCTGTGTGCAGTGCTGCTCACACTTCTCCCCTGCTGCTTCCTGGGCTTCTCACAGTTCGGCAAATGGCTTTACAGAGGACTTCTGTTCCTTGTTATATCCTGCCCGTGTGCGCTTGTGATATCTATACCTCTCGGATTTTTCGCAGGCATCGGCGGTGCCTCAAAGCAGGGCATTCTTGTAAAGGGTGCAAAGGCTATCGAGGCGCTTGCAAAATGCTCGGCACTGGCGGTCGACAAAACGGGTACGCTCACAAAGGGTACGTTCAGCGTTATCAGCACAAGCCCCGTGGGGATCAGCGAGCAGCAGCTTTTGCAGTATGCGGCATTTGCAGAGTCGGGCTCGAACCACCCTATCGCGCTTTCGATACTCAAAGCATACGGCAGACAGGTGCAAAGCGGCGAGGTCAGTGATATCACCGAGATATCGGGCTTTGGAATGAGCTGCACGGTCGGCGGCAAAAAGATACTCTGCGGCAAGCGCGAGCTGCTTGAGCAAAACGGCATAAGCGTCACTGCGGATAACAGCATTTACACGACTGTTTTTGTATCCTGCGGAGGCACTTTCTGCGGAAGCATTTCGCTCGGCGACGAGATAAGACCGCAGGCAAATGATGCTGTAAAGGCTCTTTCGGATATCGGCATACAGACAGTTATGCTAACAGGCGACAAGCCCGAAACGGCACAGGCTGTCGCACAGAGCCTTGGTATACGCAAGTTCTTTGCATCGCTTCTTCCGCAGAACAAGGTCGAAAAGGTCGAGCAGCTGATGGCAGAGAAAAACGGCGGACTTGTGGCTTTCGCGGGTGACGGCATAAATGACGCGCCTGTTATCGCGCGCGCCGATATCGGCATAGCAATGGGCGGGCTCGGCTCGGATATAGCAATAGAGGCAGCAGACGTTGTGCTTATGAACGATGACCCGACAAGCATCCCGAGGGCTGTACACACTGCCCGCAAAACGATGCGTATCGTCAAGCAGAATATAGTATTTGCACTTGGTGTAAAGTTTGCTGTTATGGTGCTTGGCGCGCTCGGCTTTGCAGGGATGTGGATGGCAGTTTTCGCGGATGTCGGAGTTGCCTTGCTTGCGATACTCAACGCGCTGCGCTGCTCGAAAGTGTGAAAAAAGTTTAACACAGATTTTAACGCGCGTAAGCCTGGTGAAAGTTTTGTGAGCTTTTGGTGAAAAGCATTGACAGACAAATAATAATTATGGTATATTGTGTGCATACGGTAACAAGCGTTACACAACAGATAACGCCGTGTTTCCACAGACTTCACAGTATATCAAGGAACAAACGGATATATACAGAATGAACAAGTATTTAAAGGAAACACCAATGCTCGACTACTCGAGCGCACCTATACAGAAACTGATAAAGAAAAGAAACTGGAAGGCTCTTGACGAAAAAGAGCGCATAAAGGCTATATATGATTTTGTAAGAGATGAGATACTTTTCGGCTACAACACAGATGACAGCATTTGTGCAACAAAGGTGCTTGCAGACGGATACGGACAATGCAACACAAAGGGCACGCTTTTTATGGCGCTGCTGCGAGGCTGCGGTATCCCGTGCCGCATACACGGCTTCACGATAGACAAAAAGCTGCAAAAGGGCGCTATGACGGGCTTTGTTTATAACAATGCTCCGAAAAACGTTTTTCACAGCTGGGTCGAGGTCTGCTGCGGCGGAAAATGGTTCGAGCTTGAAGCTTTTATTCTGGACAAAAAGTATCTGACAAAACTGCAAAGAAAGTTCAAGGGCTGCAGCGGCAGCTTCTGCGGATACGGTGTTGCAGTAAAGGATCTCAAAAAGCCTGTGATAGACTTTGATATGAATAATACCTATATCCAAAGCGAGGGCATCAATCAGGATCTCGGAGTGTATGACTCCCCTGACGAGCTTTTGCGTCAGCACGGTCAGGAGCTTTCGCCGATGAAGGCGTTTGCTTACAGGCACCTCGGAAGGCACCTGATGAACAGAAATGTCAGAAGAATACGAAATGCATAGCATTCATCAAAATAGCAAGGCAAGGAGAAACTAATGCCGCCAAAAAAGATAATCACAAAAGAGCAGATACTCGATGCTGCTATGGAAATAACAAGAAACAGCGGTATTGATGCTGTGACTGCAAGAAGCATAGCCACTGCGCTGGGCGTTTCCACCCACCCGATATTCACATATTTTGACACGATAAACAGTATCAAGGAAGAGGTGCTCGTGCGCGCAAGAGAGCTTTATCACGAGTACATTATGCAGGGGCTTGACGAGAGCATACCATTTCTCGGCGTGGGACATCAGTTCCTCGTGCTTGCAAAAAACGAGCCCGAGCTGTTCAAGGTGCTGTTTTTCAAAACAACTCCCGACGGCAGAATGCACACATATGACGAGTTCACATTCACGCTGGGGCTTGTGGTGGAATCGGTAATGCGTATATACAAAGTTGACAGGTACACCGCAGAGTGCTACTACAGGAACCTGTGGCTGATGTCGCTGAGCTTTGCGACGCTTATCGTTACGGGCAACTGCACTTACACGGACGAGGAAATGCTTCAGATACTCGCGCAGACCAGCCTTGCGACTTACAAGGCGATAAAAGAGATACCCGGATTTTTAGACGGCACTTATGAAAAAGACAGAATTTTCACGGAGCTATTGGAAAAATAAAAGCTGAGATAGAACAAAAAAAACAGAACAAGGGGAAAAAGGGGGCGCACGCAAATGCAGATAAGAGCGTTCAGAAAAGAAGATGCAGACGAGGTCGCGCAGGTCATAGCCGAAACTCTGAAAGTGAGCAACTCAAAGGATTATCCCAAAGAGTATATTGATTATAATATTGCCACTCACTCGGCAGAGGTACTGCTAAAAGCGTCTGAAGAAAGGCATATGTACGTTGCGTGCGACGGTGAAAGAATTGTTGGTACAGGCGGTATCGCAGGATACTGGGGCAGCAAAACAGAAAGCATACTGCTGACGATTTTTGTACTCCCAAGCTATCAGGGCAAGGGTATCGGCAGGCAGATAATACAAACGCTTGAACAGGACGAATATGCTCTTCGTGCAAAGAGAATAGAGATTCCCGCATCAAAAACGGGGGTTGAGTTTTACAGAAAACTCGGATACGATCACAAGGGCGGAAAGGCGGAGCTTGAGGACGGTCTGCTTTACAGGCTTGAAAAGTTCCCGCAGAGATAAAGAGAGGTAAATAGAATTGGAGATCAGGACTGAAAGACTTGTCCTGCGGCCAATATGTATGCAGGACCTTGAAACTACACACGCATATTCATCCGACAAGGACAATACAAAATATATGCTGTTTTTGCCGAATGAAAGCATAGAAGAAACTAAAGAGTTCCTTGAGGAGTGCCAGCTGCAATGGCACAAGCAAAAGCCTGATTATTACGAGTTCGCGGTCATCGCAGACGGAAAGCACATCGGCGGTATAGGGGTATATCTGCACAGTACAAATGATACGGCGGAGCTTGGATGGATACTTGACAGAAAATATCACGGCATGGGGTATGCCACAGAAGCGGCAAGCGCTGTGATCGGGTTTGTTGAGGACAGGCTTTGCATAAGGCACTTTATCGCACACTGCGATTCAGAGAACAGAGCAAGTCAGAACGTGATGAGCAAGCTCGGATTTTTCTGTATGGGGTGTGCAGACGGAAGAATAAACAAAGGCAGCAGCGAAAGCAGAAAAGAAATGACTTTTGAGCTGTTCGCCTGACGGAGCCAAGGGTGAGAATTGCAGGGGGAAACAAAAATGAGGGTAACAAAAGAAAAAGTATTAAGTATGCTTACTGCTGTTTCGTTCGTGCTGTCAGTTATCAGTCTGATATTTGAGAGCAGTGTCGCGCTTATCGCGGCGACAACGGTAATGTCGGTATGTATACTTTTAAGCTTTATTGAAAACGGCAGAAACGCCAATTCAACAAAGCCAAAATAAAAAATTATAGGGGGAGAAGAAAAATGCAGACTATAAAGGACATTGACAGCGGCAGGGCGTTTGACTGGGGAAAGACATCACAGGACTACGCAAAGTACAGAGATATCTACCCTCCGCAGTTTTATGACAAATTGATACAAAGAGGTCTTTGCGTCAAGGGACAGACTGTGCTCGATATCGGTACGGGCACGGGTGTTTTGCCGCGCAATATGTACCGCTATGGCGCAAAGTGGATCGGCACCGATATCGCCGCAGAGCAGATCGAACAGGCAAAGCTGCTTGCAAAAGAGCAAGGTATGGACATCGAATTTTACGCTTGTCAGGCAGAGGATCTGAACTATCCCGACGGCACATTTGACGTTGTGACAGCCTGCCAGTGCATATGGTACCCAAACCACGATATACTCGCGCCAAAGCTTGCAAAAATGCTCAAGCCGGGCGGAAAGTTCCTTATTCTGTATATGGGCTGGCTGCCTTTTGAGGACAAGATCGCGTGCAGGAGCGAAGAGATAATCCACAAGTATAATCCCGACTGGAACGGCGCGGGTGACACGGTCAAGCCCGTGTGGATACCGCCGCAGTACAGCGAGTTTTTTGATATTACACTTGAAGAGCAGTTCAGGGTGGCTATACCGTTCACGCGCGAGAGCTGGCACGGGCGCATAAGAGCCTGCCGCGGCGTAGGCGCTTCCCTTTCGGGAGAAAAGCTCGATGCGTGGGATAAAGACCACAGGGATATGCTTATGAACGAGGCTGATGAAGAATTTGAGATACAGCATTACATAGCTATTGCTGAACTGACATTGAAAGGAAAAAATGATAACACAGATAAATGATAAAAAACAGAAAACACAGATAGCAAGACAGATACTTGAAGCGCTGCCCGAATGGTTCGAGGTGGAGCAAAGCAGAGAGCAGCTTATCGCAGAAAGTGCTGAACAGACTTTTTTTGCATATTTACAGGAAGATAAGCCGATAGGTTTTCTTTGCCTCAAGCAAACGGGAAAGGACACGGTCGAGCTTGCAGTTACGGGCGTGCTGAAAGAGTTTCACCGAAAAGGTCTGGGCAGGCAGCTTTTTGAGGCTGCAAAAGAGAGCGCAAGGCAAAGCGGTTTCTCGTTTATGCAGGTAAAGACGGTCAGAATGGGCATGTACGAGGACTACGACCGCACGAACAGGTTCTACCGGAGTCTGGGGTTCAAGGAGTTTGAGGTGTTTGAGACCTACTGGGACGAGGCTAATCCGTGTCAGATATATGTAATGGCGCTTTGAGCGCAAAAAGCAAAAGAAAGAACAGAGCAAAACAAAAAAGGATGCAGGTTTTGATATCTGCATCCTCTTATTTTTATGAAAACTTGTTTTTGAGCTTTTCAAAGAAGCTCTTGCGCTTTGCGTAGTTCTTATCGGAAAGCGTCTTTTCATAGTCACGCAGAATAGTCTTCTGCTCCTTTGAAAGATTTTTCGGCACCTCGATATTTACCCTTACATAGTGGTCGCCGTGTGAAGTGCTGTGGACCTTTTGTATACCCTTGCCTCTCAGGCGGAAAACTGTTCCCGACTGCGTTCCCTCCGGGACTGTATAAGTCACCTTGCCGTCAACCGTCGGAATGGTTATCTCGTCACCGAGTGCAGCCTGCGTATATGTTATCGGTATCTCTGTCCAGACATCGTAGCCGTCACGCTCGAATATCGGATCAGGGCGCACGTTTATGCTCACAAGCAGATCGCCGTTTGAGCCGCCGTTAGTACCGCAGTTGCCTGCACCTGCAAGGCGTACCATCTGTCCGTCTGCGATGCCTGCGGGTATGCTGACCTCGACCTCATCGGTCTTTTTGACAACGCCCTGACCGCTGCACTTGCGGCACGGAGTATCAACGATCTTACCCTTGCCCTTACATCTTTCGCAGGTAACGACCTGTCTTACGCTGCCGAAAAGTGACTGCTGCGAAATGACTCTCTGACCCTTGCCGTTACAATCGGGGCAGGTCTTTGTTGATGAACCCGCCGCTGCGCCGCTGCCGTGACACTCATCACACTGGACTGTCTTATTGACCCTGACCTTGACGGTCTTGCCCTTGCAGGCCTCCATAAAGTCGATATTTGCAGTCGCACGGATATCCGAGCCGCGTCTTGGCGCATTAGGATTGGACGATGCTCTTGAGCCGCCAAAGCCGAATCCGCCGAAGATGGAATCAAAAATATCGCCCATATCCGCAAAGCCGCCGAAGCCGCCTGCGCCTGCACCTGCTGCACCCGCACCGTAGTTAGGGTCAACACCTGCAAAGCCGAACTGGTCATACCTTGACTTTTTCTCGGGATTGGAGAGTATCTCGTAAGCCTCGTTTACCTCCTTGAACTTCTCCTCCGCCTGCTTGTCGCCGGGGTGAAGGTCGGGGTGGTACTGCTTTGCCATTTTACGAAACGCTTTTTTTATTTCATCCTCAGAGGCACTTTTTGAAACACCAAGCACCTCGTAGTAATCTCTTTTATCTGCCATATGCTATCACTCCGTTTCAGAGCGCAAACTCCTTATCTGTCTTTAATACAGCACTACCTCTGCCCGAATCATCAGACAGAGGTGATGCAATTTACGCGGTTTATTCAGCGTCCTTGAAATCAGCGTCGATAACATCGTCGCCGCCGTTATTGGTGCTTTGCTGTGCAGCGCCGCCCATATTGCCCATGCTGCTGGGGTCAAAGCCCTGTGCGCCCTGAGCCTGTGCGCCTGCCTGCTGGTAAACCTTTGTAGCTATCTTCTGGAAGCACTCCTCAAGGTCCTTGTTCTTTGCCTTGATCGCTTCGATGTCGCTGCCCTTGAGAGCTTCTTTAAGATCATTTATCTTGCCCTCGCACTCGCTCTTGTCGGCAGCATCTACCTTATCACCGAACTCGCCGAGTGCCTTCTCGCACTGGAAGCACATCTGGTCAGCCTGGTTCCTTGCGTCAACATCTTCCTTCTTCTTTGCGTCCTCGGCAGCGAAAGCCTCTGCTTCCTTTACTGCCTTGTCGATGTCCTCCTTGGACATATTGGTTGAAGATGTTATTGTGATATCCTGCTCCTTGCCTGTGCCAAGGTCCTTTGCGGAAACGTGAACGATACCGTTTGCGTCGATATCAAATGTTACCTCGATCTGAGGAACGCCGCGCGGTGCAGGAGCGATGCCGTCGAGCTTGAACATACCAAGCTGCTTGTTATCCTTTGCGAACTCACGCTCACCCTGCAGAACGTTGATCTCAACGGCTGTCTGGTTATCAGCAGCTGTGGAGAATATCTGCGACTTCTTTGTAGGGATAGTTGTATTTCTCTCAATAAGCTTTGTGCAAACGCCGCCCATTGTTTCAAGGCCGAGTGACAGCGGTGTTACGTCAAGCAGCAGCAGACCTTCCTTAACGTCGCCGCCGAGTACGCCGCCCTGGTATGCAGCGCCGAGTGCAACACACTCGTCAGGGTTGATACCCTTGAAAGGCTCTTTGCCCAGGAACTTCTTGACAGCCTCCTGAACCGCAGGGATTCTTGATGAACCGCCGACCATAAGCACCTTCTGAAGCTCGTCTGCTGACAGACCCGAATCTGAAAGTGCCTGGCGAACAGGACCCATTGTTGCTTCAACAAGGTCTGCGGTCATTTCGTTGAACTTTGCCTGTGTAAGTGTCAGCTCAAGGTGCTTTGGACCTGTTGCATCTGCTGTGATGAACGGCAGG
>CADAEJ010000012.1 GCA_902786965.1 uncultured Ruminococcus sp.
CACTATACGCAACTGCGATCGTATTCTTGTGATGGACAATGGCGGTATCGCCGAGGAGGGCAGTTACGAGGAGCTTATCCGCAAAAACGGCTATTTTGCCGAGCTGGTGGACAGACAGAGGCTGGACAAGTGCTGAAGTGTGCCGGCAAAGACCGAAAACGAACCTGCCGCTTTAAAAACAGCTCACGGCCGTCGGTATAAGTCCGACTGCCGGCTTAATAAAAACACTCCGTAGATACAACATCTGCGGAGTTTTTTGCTGTCCTTTTTGTTAATGCCCGCCTATTGACTTTATTAACAAAATGTTGTATAATTTTCCTATAATTCCGCATCAGCGAAAAAGGAGGAAAAGAATAAAAATGAAAAAGAAGATTTTATCAGGCTTGCTGGCTCTTGCTTTAGTTTTCGGCTCAGCGGCGGCACTGCCGAAAGACGTGTTCACGGATAGCACAAGCATAACTGCATCTGCGGAAAGCGCACCAACATCGGGCAAGTGCGGTGAGAATTTAAGCTGGTCGCTTGACTCAAAAGGTGTGCTGACTATCAGCGGAACGGGAGACATGTATGACTTTAAGTCTGAAGCGTCACCATTTTTTGGAAGAGATGATATTAAGTCTGTTGTAATTAAATCGGGTGTTACAAGCATTGAAGATAGTGCATTTTATGATTGTCACAATCTTAAAAGCGTAACGTTTCCAAATAGCCTTAAACGTTTAGGCGTTGCAGCGTTTTCAGGATGCAGAGAGTTATCAAGCATAACCATACCGAGCAGTGTTACAAGCATCGGTACTAATGTGTTTGGCGGTTGCGTTTCTCTTTCAGAAATAAACGTCGAAAATGGCAATGTAAAATATGGTTCTGTTGATGGAATACTTTATAACAAAGATAAGACTGAACTGATAACGTGTCCGGAGGGAAAAAATGGCGATATATCCTTACCAAGCGGAGTAAAAAGAATAAATGATTTTTCATTTACTCTCTGTAAGAACATCACAAGCGTAAAGATCCCTAATGGTACTGAAAACATAGGTGATAGTGCGTTTGAACAATGCAATAAACTTTCAAGTATAAATATACCAAACAGTATTAAAAGCATTGGAAGCAGATCATTTTTTGAATGTTACGATCTCAAAAGTATAACTATTCCTGGTAGCGTGAAAAGCATTGGTGTTTATGCTTTTTATAATTGCATAAGTCTTGCAAAAGTAAATATCCCCCAAAGCATGACCACTATAGAAGGTGGCGTATTTATGGGTTGTGATAGTCTCACCGAAATCAGCATACCAAATGGAATTAAAAGCATTGATAGCAGCGCATTTTTTAATTGCGGTAATCTTGCAAGTGTAACAATACCTAAAAGCGTTACCGAAATAGGTAGTCAGGCATTTGGCTATTATTGGGGCACTAAGGTCGATGGCTTTACTGTCATAGGTTATACCGGTTCAGCAGCAGAGAAGTACGCAAAGGACAATGGGTTTATGTTCCGTGGCATTTCCCGCCTCGCAGGCGCAGGACGCTACGCAACAGCTGCCAACATCTCAAAGGCAGGCTTCCCTGACGGAAGCGGTACGGTCATCCTTGCGTACGGCTTGAACTATGCTGACGCACTTGCAGGTGTGCCGCTTGCAAAGGCGATGAATGCACCGATACTGCTGACGACACTCAAAACTCTGCCTGCTGAAACACTTGCAGAGATCGAGCGCCTTAATGCAAAGAAGGTCATTATTCTCGGCGGAACGAGTGCGGTCAGTGCAGATGTTGAAAAGGTGCTGACAGACAAAAAGCTTGAAGTCGAGCGTATCGCGGGCACAACACGGTTTGAAACTGCCGCGAAGATCGCAGATAAAATGCAGCAGCAGAACGAAAACAAAGCACCGACAGATGTGTTCTTTGTTTACTACAACGGCTTTGCCGATGCGCTTTCGGTAAGCGCGGCTGCGGCGGTCAAGGGCGCACCGATAGTCTACCTCACGACAAACGGCGCACTCAACGCAGATACGGCTGCGTACCTTGCAGATCTCAAAAAGGCAGGCAGTGTCAAGAACGCCTATGTCATCGGCGGCACGAGTGTGATCTCGGACGATATGGCAACAAAGGCTGCAAATGCCCTCGGTCTTGCAAAGGCAACAAGAGTTGCCGGTGCAAACAGATTTGAAACTTGCGTTGCTGTCAACGAAAAGTTTGCAGATGTTCTTGGCGGCGACAAGCTGTGCGTTGCAACAGGTATGGATTTCCCCGATGCACTTGCAGGCGGCGTTTACGCAGCTAACAACAACGCACCGCTTTTCCTTATCAACGGCAAGCTCAAAACTTCAAATCTCAACGACAAACAGAAGGCTTATCTCATAGAGAAAAAGCCAAGCAGCATCACCGCGTTCGGCGGCACAAGCGTTGTCCCCGATGATCATATCGCAGATATTGCTAAAAACTCGATATAACGCAGCAAAGCTCCTCTGAAAAGGGGAGCTTTTTTATATCCGAAATGTCAGGCAGACAGAAAAAAGCCGATCCCACGAGTGAGACCGGCTTTGATGATTATGCGAGGTTTTTGTGTCTTGTTGTGTATCCCGGCACTTGTACAGTACCTGCCTACTGACGTATCAGCGTTTCCAAAGCCGAGTACAGTGCCTCGTTGTCTATCGGTTTGGTCAGATGCGCGTTCATACCTGCCTGAAGACTTCGCTGAACGTCCTCGTCAAACGCATTTGCTGTCAGCGCGATTATCGGTACGCTCGCTGCATCGGGTCTGTCAAGCCTGCGTATCGCAGCGGTCGCTTCAAGTCCGTCCATTTCAGGCATTCTGACATCCATCAGTATCGCATCATAGTAGCCCGGTTCACTTCCTGCGAACCTTTCAAGCACAAGTCTGCCGTTCACCTCGTGGTCAACGGTCATTCCGCGGCTTTTGAGCACCATTTCCATAATGTCTGCATTTATCTGCACGTCCTCGGCAAGCAGTATATGCTTTCCGTTAAGATCGGCTTTGTGCTGCTTGATCTCGGATATGTGCTTTCGTTTGCTTGCACTTCGGAATTCTTCAAGCACGCTGCCCGACGATATCGGCTTTGAGATAAAGCTGTCAACACCTGCCTTTACAGCTTCTTCAAGTACATCGTCCCACTTATACGCCGTAATAATGATTATCGCAGATCCCGGACCGACTATATCGCGCAGCCTCTTTGCTGTTTCGACTCCGTCCATTTCGGGCATTTTAAGGTCAATAAGAATAAGATCGTAAAGCTCGTGCCGTGCGTGCTGTACGCGCACCGCCTCGATCGTCTGCGCACCCGAAAGCACCGTGTCACAGGACATTCCTGCCTTTTCAAGTACGAGCTTTGCGTGTTCGCAGGCTATCGGGTCATCATCGACTGCAAGCACTTTCATATCATACGGCTGTACCTGTTCGTAATCGGCATCGCTGTCCTTGTGCGGTGAGTCCGTAAGCGTAACTGTCACGATAAATGTCGTACTCTTACCTTTTTCGCTGCGGACCTCAATGTTTCCGTTCATCATATCGACGATATTTTTTGTTATCGCCAGACCCAGTCCCGAGCTGCCGTACTTGTTGGTAGCAGAGCTGTCCTCCTGACTGAATGTGTCAAAGATGTGCGGGATATATTCCTTGCTCATACCTATCCCGTTATCAGTGATGGTGAAGCGAAGGGTAGATCTGCCGCCGAATTTCGCTGTGCGCTCAACGCAGAAATCAATACTTCCGCCCTTTGCAGTGAACTTTACAGCATTACCGAGAATATTGATAAGTACCTGCCGCAGCCTTGTATTGTCGCCGATATAGTGATCGTCGATCTCTCCCTGTACGCGGCAGGAGTATGTCTGCTCATTTTCCTCGCACTGTGCGCTGAAGATAGTGTTTATCTGCTCCATAAGCTTGGTGAACGAGAAATCCTCATTTTTAAGGACCAATCTTCCCGATTCGATACGGCTCATATCAAGAATATCATTTATAAGCTCCAGCAGGTGAGTTGCCGAGCCGCCTATTTTTACAAGATACTCTCTTGTCTTTTCGGATAGCTCGGGATCGCTCAGCGCGATGTTGTCAAGTCCGATGATAGCGTTCATAGGTGTTCTTATCTCGTGGCTCATGCTTGACAGGAAAGCAGTCTTTGCCTTGCTCGCGTTTTCTGCGGCAGCAAGAGCATCGCTCAATGCCTGATTCTTTTCAAGCGAATCTCTCATTTCGCTGTCTATGTCGGAGAAGCCCGCACCTATCGCATGAATGGTATGACCGTCTGTCTTTTCTGTGCGCCGTACACCGACAAGACGAAGCATTTCATAGCTCTCTCTTCCCTCATAAACGGTCAGGTATCTGTAGGAAAGAATAGACTCGTTCTCAAGCCGTTTTTGAATGTTTTCGGGTTTAATGAAATCGAGAAATCCTTCGCGGTAGCCCTCTGCAACACGATCGTTTGCATATCTGGTGAACCCCTCCTTGAAGGAGAATTTCTCCCCGCTCTGCGGCCCGTCCTTTTCCGAGACCTTTGAGCTATAGCAAATGCTTTCATCGGTATCAAGGTCAACATAATACACACTTTTGTAATCCGATGCAAGCGCGGTTATCATATGATCCTGTCTGGTGCGCTGCTTTTCCTCCTCCAGCAGCCTGTTCTGAAGTTCAAGACGCTGTTCAAGCTCCTGCTGCTTTATACGGCTTTCTGTTTCGGTGGTCTGTTTTTCAAGCGCAAGCTTTGTGTTGGCTTTGTTCTGCCTGAATATTACGATAAATATCACAAACAGCACAGCGATAGTCAGACCGGTCTGCACAAGGTTCCTCAGAATTATCCCGTCTGAAACGGAGCTTATCTTGTCGCTTATAACGCTTTCGCGGATAAGGTAAGTGAGCATCCAGTCAGTTCCCGCTATCGGCTTATAGGAAAGTGTCTCCTTTATCCCGTTGTATGTAAAGGAAACAACATTGCCTGTACCGCTTGCAAAATCCTCCATTACCTCCTGAACGGTATCACCGTTTTCAAAGGATGCACGCTCAAGCGCTTCAAGAAGATTTGTTTCCTTAGCAAGACCGCCAAGCACCATATCCGTCAGGGCGGCACCGTCCTTTGTGTAGATGTTGCAGAATGTCGTGTCATTATTGCTTGATTGCAGCGACACGCCCTCAAGCATAGTGTTTATATCTATTTCCATAAAGCACACTACAAGCTTGTGATCCTCGACTGAGATGTTTTCCACAGGGATCGCGATTATTACCTTTTTCTGTTCACCCTCGGTGTCCTTCAGCGTTATGCAGGGCTTGGAAAGAGAGGCGGGGTCGATGTTGTAGGTGTCAATGTCGCTTGTCGTCCCGACAGATGTATAGATCACTCCGCTTGTGTCCACAAAAGCGAATTTGTCAAGTGTGTACAGCTTTTTCATTCGAGCCTGATACGCCTGCAAATGCTCGATATCGCTAAGGTCGTCCTTTGTGAGGAGCCCTACGGCAGTCTGCATATTCTTGATGTTGCCCTCAAGCGCAGAGGATACCACCTGTTCACGCCGCCCTGCAAGCTCGTCAAGGTACAGCAGGCTGACGGAGTTGACCGCTTTTTTCTGTATCACGCTTTGCAAGATCTCCTATCCATAGCGTACCGATCACCAGTATTATCGCTACGGCTGTAAACCCTATGATAGTTATAAATAATGTGTTTCGTTTGCGGTTCACAAAGATCACCCGCTAAAACCATATTTCACTTAAAAAGCAGCGGTTCGATCGTTTTTGCTGCTTTTGCAAAAACGGGACAATTCCGAAGAATCGTTCCCGTTTTGATCTTTTTTTCTTTCATTGTACATTATAAGGCACACAGCGCTTCAAACTGTGCCTTTGCTTCATTAAGATAAGCAGAATAATCAACATCTTTCCTGCCGCGCAGCAGCTCCGTGATTTCACTTACGGGCTTTGTGAGCGGATCAAGAGAGAGGTTTGAATACATTCCTTTTAATGCGTGTGCCGTTTCAAATGCCGCGTCGAGCTGATGATCCGCAAGCTGCTGCCGGAGCAGATCAAGCCGCTTATCTGCGATCACCTTACCGACGAGCGTGATATAGAATGCTTCATTGTTCATACAGCGTGTAAGCCCCGCGTCAACATCTGCCCCGAATTCCCTGAGTTTATCAGCTGTAAGCATAGCCATTCTCCTTTTGCTGTTTTTCTATCAGATGCACAAATTCATCGGGCGGCAGAGGCTTTGAAAAGTAATAGCCCTGTATCACATCGCACCCGAGCGTTTTCAAAAGCTCCATTTGTTCCTTGTGTTCAACGCCCTCTGCAATTACAGGCACCTCAAGGAGCCGTGCTATCTCTATTATGATGCCGACCAGCCGTGCAGCTTTGCTGTCGCTGCAAATATTTCTGATAAAAGCCATATCCAGCTTGAGCGCATCAAATGTCAGGGAAGTCAGCATATTCAGCGATGAATACCCGCTGCCGAAATCGTCCATCTCTATTTTGAAGCCTGCCGACCTGAGCGCAGAAACCGCAGCCGATATCTGCTGTGAATTATCCGTATACGCTGATTCCGTGATCTCAAGCAGAAGCTGCGCTGCCGTGATGCCGTTGTTTGCGACTATCTCCGTCAGCTCCTCGCCGAGCGTTGGGTCAAACATATCTATCCTTGAAACATTTACCGATATTGGCAGCGTGATGCCGAACCTGTCCTTCCATTCCCTTATCTGTCCTGCTGCCTGATCCCATACAAATCTGTCAAGCTTGTGTATCAGTCCGTTGTTTTCAAACAGCGGGATAAAAACGCCCGGGCTTATCATCCCGTGATCGGGGTGGAACCATCTTATCAGCGCCTCTGCACTTGAAAGCACAGGTGTATCGCCCGTTATATTGTACTTTGGCTGATAGTACACCCTGAACTGCTTCTCCTCAAGCGCCTTGTCCATATCATTGATAAGCTTTTCGTGAAAAAGCTCCTTGTCATGAAGCTCGGAATTATATAGATTATAGCAGGTCGAATAAGTATTGCGAAGCTTGCGGCATGCAAGAGCAGCGCGGTCAAAATGCAATTCCATATCAAGCGGATCGCCCTCATCTGAAAAAGCACCTATCCTAAGGCTGATCTTATCATCACCGACAGCGCGCTGTGTTTTTCGATGAACTGCTCTATCAGCTCGGTTATATCGTTATCGTGGGGGATATACATAAAAAAGCTGTTGCTGTCGCTGCGGCACGCAAGACCGCCGTATTCCTGTACAGCCTGATGAACACAGCTGCCTATTTTTTTGAGCAGAAGATCTCCGTAGGCTCTGCCGTAAAGCTCGTTTATGATGCGGAAGCGGTTGATGTCGATAACAATCGCGTCCATAGCGTTGTGACCGTTCATTCTGACGATCTTTTTTCCGTATTCAAAAAAGAACTCTTTATTGAAAAGCCCCGTGAGGCTGTCTCTTTCGGTCTCGTGTATGATGATACTGTCCTCGGCAAGCTCGATAGAGCGTTCAACCCTTGCCCTTATTATCTCGGGGGCATCAAAAGGCTTTGTGATAAAATCAGCAGCGCCGCTTTGCAGGCATTGTACCTCCGATCCTTTTTCTGAGGTCAGTACAATGACTGGGATACGCCGCAGCTCGTTGTCAGCGTGAAGCTTTTTAAGCAGGGTGAAGCCGTCAAGCTTTGGCATATGCAGATCAAGAAGCACAAGCGACAAGGTATGATACTCCCGCTTTATAACATCCATAGCTTCAAGTCCGTCCTGTGCATAGAAGGTCTTATAAAGATCACCCAGCATAGCCCCGAGAAGCTCCCTTGCTATCGGGTCATCATCAACAATTAGTATGCTTCTGTGCAGACCGTTTCTTCGTTTTAGCAGTTCCTGCATTAGTATCCCCCCTGTTTATGCTGATCGTTTGCCGTAATATGTTCGTATCATTCAAGTCCCGAAAAACTTTATACACATTTATTATAGCACAATTCAACTAAATAGTCAATTACTGTCGCTTTGTCTGTGCCGATGTTTTTTGAGATAAAAAACAAAAGCTCTCCGATCTGTCCTTTTGTGATCGAAGAGCTTTGCTTTATTGCAGCACCGCCGCAGCCGAATGATCTTTGCCCGCAGTACATTTTGCGACATCTGCATTACCTCCTTTTCATCGGTAAAAGCATTATATTATAACCCTGTGCATTTTTCGATCCCATATGCAAGCGAAAACACCACGATCACCTGACGGCAGTATACTACAATTTAAGGGGGATCTGTAGTATATGCTGCAAAACTTCCGATGAATGTAGTAAATGCTACACAACACAGATCATCTGTCTATTGTGTTTTGCGCAAAACAGATGTATTATAAAATCACAGAAAGAGACAACAACAAAAAATAAAAGGAGGAAACACAATGATCTTTTCCGCATTTATTCTCTGTGCAATGGTAGGTATCGCAGCAGGCCTTATGACCGCCGCCAATGAAAGCGAAACCTAATAACCAGCTTAAAGCAGAAAGCAAATCATAATAATAAATCAGCAGCTCTGTGAGGGACTACCTTAACAAAGCTGCTGTTTTTTCATATGTGATCGTCTGCGAAATATCGCCGCACATAAAAGCGGTCAGACAGAGTGCTTTGCAACCACCGTAACGTGTGCGTTGGGAACAGCACTTGTTCCGCCGAATGTGGTGATCTTATCCACTCTTTTTTGCTTGAGATAAGCTTTCTGTTTATCAAGCAGATTCAGTGTCTTTGCTTTGCCGTTGATAAGAAACAGCGGAGCATTGTTCTTTGCTGCGTAAACGCCTCCCGTAAGAGCATCGGGGAAGTCCATTCCCGTGGCAATACACAGCATATTGCCATACAGAAGGGACTTGAACATATCGTTTATTGCAGCGCAGGTCTCGAACCTGTTCGCACCTGCTGCTCTTATAGGCTTAACACCGAGTGCACCACCTGCTTTTTTCATCATATCGTCAGAGATAACGCCCGTGCCGCCGATGACATAAGCGATTTTTACTGTACCTGCCTTTTTGAGCTTGGCAAGGTACGCCGCTGTGTCTGCATTGAGGCTGCCGCTTGTTGTAAGGTAGATAACAGGCGCGTTAAGGCGCGCTGCGATCGGGCTGACAGACAAAGCATCGGCATAGTTCAGTCCGTATACAAAGAACACTTCCACGGGTGCTTTTTTATCCTTTTCCTGCATTTTCTCAGCTATCTTCACTGCGGTCTCAAATCTTGTTTTGCCTGCGATACGCTCGGTCTTGAGCTTGTTGTCTTCAAGTATCTTTTCGACCTTTTCGCTGATAACGGCAGTGCCGCCGAGAATAATGGCTTTTGTCGCACCGAGCCGCTTGATCTCTGCAAGGGTCGCGTCCGGCAGATTGTCTTTTGCGGTCAGAAGTATCGGCGTGGAGAGCTTGACTGCAAGCGGTACACCTGCAAGCGCATCTGCGTAGTTCAAGCCGTATGCGAGTATAACAGTATCAGACTTGCCGGTGAATGAAGCACCGGAGATCTCCGCTGCTGTGGCATATCTGTCAGCACCTGCAAGGCGGATGACAGCATCCTTGACTGTCTTGCTCTCGCTCGCCTGGCAGACCGTGCATTTTCTCGTCATTGTCGATGTGCCTTTTTCAACGTTGAACGCCGTGGTCGTCCAGTCCGAGAATTTATGTCCTGTTGCGTAGAGGATGGTCCATTCAGGGAATAACTCGTTCTTGCCGTTCTTATCCGAGAAGTACTTTTGGCATCTTGTACAGTACCAGTAAGCAATATTGCCGTTTGCTGTACAGGTCGCAGGCTTTGCAGCAACTGCGGCAAGAGAGTGCCCTATCGGCTCGATGACCGTGCTTGCAAGGGTTATCTCGTTTCTGCCGCTGCTGTCAGAGAAACACTTATTGCAGGTCGTGCAGTACCAGTATGGCTCGTTTCCCTTTTCGGTGCAGGTCGCAGCCTTTGCTGATACGCCTGTAAGCCTCTTGTGCTTTGCCTTGATGATCACGGTATCTCTGGTTGTGCTGGTCGTGGCTATATCATTCAGGTAGTATTTTCCGTCAAGAGTCCAGTATTCAATGTTTCCGTCCTGTGTGCAGGTCTCAGCCTTGGCAGGATAATGCTTGATGCCGTCAAGCAGCCTGGTGGTAAGTCCGTTATCCGCTGCATACTTTTCGGCTGCCGTGCCTTTAAAGCATCTGATAGTATATTTGTCTTCCTTTGTATCATCACTGTATCCCAGTGCCTTGCTTCCGATAGAAGTTACACTCGGCCTGAGGGTTATCACACGGATACCTGTGTCGTTAAATGCCATTTTGCCAATGCTTTCAACGCTTTCGGGGATCGTAACGCTTGTAAGATAAAGGCATATATGGAATGCGTAGTCCCTGATCTTTGTGACAGTCGGGAGTATCGTTACATCTCTTTTTCCGTTCGGGCAAACTACCAGTTCGGTTTTGCTCTTGTTGTACACTACACCATCGACCGAGCAAAACTGCTTGTTATCGGGGTCAACATTTATGTCCGTAAGATCTGTACACCAGGCAAACGCATCAGTGCCGATACTTGTAACACTCTTTGGTATGGTCATGCTTGTAAGCTCACTCGCACGGAAGGCATTGTCGCCGATCTTTGTAACGGTGTCGGGTATGCTTATGCTTGTAACGGTCGAGAAATGCGAATATGTAAGATCGTTGTCAAACGCATGTTCATTGATATATCTAACGCCGCTGGGGATAGTGACCTTGCCGCTGCATGCTGAACCGTCGATAAGTATATTATTCACAACGACCAGCGGGCTGTGCTTTTGCTGTGTCTTGAGCCATTCGGTACCCGTAAATGCGTGACCGCCGATATTTGTAAGCGTGCTTGGGATACTTATTACCGAAAGCTTTGTGCAGGCATAAAATGCATCCTGACCAAGTCTTTTAACACTGGAGGGTATCACAACGCTTGTAAGGTTCTCACAATCATAAAAAGCCTGACTGCCGATATTTACAACACCGTTTGGGATAGATATGGTTTTAAAGCCTGAACAGTGAGCAAAGGCATAATTGCCGATATTTGTAACGCTGCTCGTGACAGCTATGTCTTTGAGCGACGAGCAGTTGGAGAAGGCAAAATTGCCAATGCTCGTAACGCTGTTTGGTATATTCACATTGTAAATATTTGTGCAGTACGAGAATGCTTGATTGCCAATGCTCGTAACGCTGCTCGGGATAGTTACGTTCCTGAGTGACTGACAGCCGTAGAACATACGGTCGCCAATGTTTGTAACACCCGATTTGATAACGATAGAGGTGATACTGTCTACATAGTCGTGAAACGGAGAAGGTACACTGTTTGTATAATTATACATCTTTCCTGTACCAACGATAGTCAGATTTCCGTCACTCAAAGACCATTTGACATTGTCACCGCACTTGCCCGTTATCGGTAAGCTTGCCGCAGATGCAGCGATGTCACTGCTTTGCGCAAACGAGTTTTCGGGCAATGCCGCCGCGCTGCAAAGCATCATACACATCGCAAGCACTGCGGATAAAATTCTTTTTTTCATTTATTTACCCCCTTGGTTGTTTTTCATCAACATTTTTAATTATACTATTATGATTTATAATTGTCAATTGGCTCCAAAGATATTTACACATTTCACAGATTTGTAAACGCTTATGAAAAGGGAAGTGGTCACATCACCGAATGCCGCCGCATTCTTTTATGAATCATCATAATTTCGTGTTGAATTGTTAACAAAAGAGAGTTATAATTTCTACAATGGTTGCGCACAATATTATAGCGCACAACAAGTCACTAAACAAGGAAGGTGCATCTATGGCAGATATACAGAATAAATATGACTGCATAAGGCTCGGTAACCAGCTTTGCTTTCCCCTGTATGCCTGTGCAAAAGAGGTCGTGCGGCAGTACCGCAAGCCGCTTGAAGCGCTTGGGCTTACCTATACGCAGTACGTTGTTATGATGGTTCTGTGGGAGCACGGCGCAATGACCGAGGGCGAGCTTGGCAAGCTGGTGCATCTTGATTCGGGAACACTTGCACCGCTGCTGAAGCGGCTTGAAAAGCAGGGGATGATAAACCGTACCCGCCCTGATGATAACGAGAGAAAGCTGCTCATATCGCTCACCGAGCAGGGCGAAGCACTCAAGGAAAAGGCTGTAAACTTACCGCCGTCAATGCACGGCTGCATCGACCTTGACCAGGATGAACTCATACAGTTAAAAAAGCTGCTTGATAAAGTACTTATGAGAATGGAGGAAGAAAAATGATCTACGACTATAAGATAACCACAGGCAAGGGCGAAACAATGGACCTCTCCGACTACAAGGGCAAGGTCATTATGATCGTCAATACCGCAACGGGCTGCGGCTTTACGCCACAGTACGAGCCTATCGAGAAAATGTACCGTGACTATCACGATAAGGGTCTTGAGATCGTTGATATCCCGTGCAATCAGTTCGGCGCGCAGGCACCCGGAACAGATGACGAGATACATCAGTTCTGTACACTGCATTACAACACCACATTCCCCCGGATGAAAAAGGCAGATGTCAACGGAGAAAACGAGCTGCCGCTTTATACCTACCTCAAATCCCAAAAAGGCTTTGAAGGCTTTGGCGAGCATCAGCTTTCGGCACTTCTGAGCGATATGCTCTCAAAGGCTGATCCCGATTGGGATAAAAAGCCCGATATAAAATGGAACTTCACCAAATTCATTATTGACCGCGAGGGAAATGTTGCAGCAAGATTTGAACCGACTGCTGATATGTCGCAGGTCGAAGCGTGCGTGAAAGCACTTCTTTAAGGAGCAAAGCATATGAAGGTCACCGGTGATAAAAATGAATGAGAACTTTGACTTGCAGAATTATCTCATCGAAGGCGTTGAGAGAGTTGTAAAGGAAGCGATAAAGGCAACCTTGAAAAATCCAAGAGAGAGTGCATTTATGCTGAAATTTGCCAAGGCTGCCGGTGCTGCTTCAAAAAAGCGCCGTGCCGCCGAGGATAACGGCGAGCATATCCCGCCTTTTCTGATAGCGAGCATTACCAGCAAGTGCAATCTGCATTGTGCAGGCTGCTATTCGCGCTGCAATCATGCCACTACCGATACAGAACCCGTCTGTCAGTTGACAAGTGAGGAGTGGCTGCGCATCTTTGATGAAGCCGATGAACTCGGTATCAGCTTTATCCTGCTCGCAGGCGGTGAGCCGATGATAAGGCGCGACATCATCGAGGCGGCGGGCAAAAAGCAGAATATCCTTTTCCCGATATTCACAAACGGCACATACATTGATGAAAAGTATTTTACCCTGCTCAACAAATGCCGCAATCTTGTACCGATAATGAGCATCGAGGGCAACAGGGAAATAACCGATAACAGACGCGGGAAAGGCATCTACGATAAGCTTATCGCAAATATGGAGGAGTTCAAAAAGCGCGGACTTGTATTCGGTGCATCTGTCACCGTCACAACGCAAAACTATAAGCAGGTCACCTCGGACGAATTCCTGAACAGCCTGTCCGAAAGAGGCTGCAAGGCTGTTATCTTTGTGGAATATGTTCCCGTAACAACGGAAAGTGCAGAGCTTGCACCGTCAGATGAACAGCGTGAATACCTGATGTCACAGATACAGCGCCTCCGTGAGCAGCGTCCCGAAATGGTCTACATAGCATTCCCGGGCGATGAAAAAAGCTCGGGCGGCTGCGTGGCAGCAGGCAGAGGATTTTTCCATATCAACTCACACGGCGGAGCAGAGCCTTGCCCCTTCTCGCCGTATTCCGATGTCAATATCAGAAACAGCTCACTGAAGGCAGCTATGAACTCGCCGCTGTTCAAAGCGCTGCAAAGCGGAGAGATACTGCTTGACGACCACGAGGGCGGCTGTGTCCTTTACGAGAAAAGAGAGCTTGTAGAAGCTATCCTTGCCAATAGCGCAAGGTGAAAACAGACCGTGGTGTGTCGTTAAGTGCGGAAATGCCTATCATTTCTATGAAAAGAAAACGCTTGACAGCGGCGCCGTATGCTTGACGTGACCGAAAAAATGCAGTATACTTAAAGCAGCGCCGCTATGCGTTTGAAACGGAGTGATATTATGTTTATCGATCGATACAAATATATGAGGATACAGGGAAAAGCCCTTGCAAGAAACACCATGTATGCAAAGGGCGTTTTCAGTATGTGCTGGCAGCTTATCCAGCAGGACGTAATGGATGACGAGGACAAGGAGCTGTACCTCGAGATCGACAGCTGGTTTGCCGAAAATCTCCCGTGGCCGCCGCAGTGCAAGCGCCGCGAGCCTGTCATCTGCTGGTTCAAAACAGAGAACTCCGATGAGATGCTAAAGATGATCCGCCCGGCTTTGTGGCTGCTTGAAAAGTATGACCACCCCTATTATCTGGTCTATACAAACTCCCCGGGGGAGATCGTCTACGAGGATCAGTACCAGATAGTTGCCAGGACCGACGGCTATCTTCAGATAGATGATCCCCAGCCCTCGTGGTCACCCGATGACGGCGAAGAAAGTGATGAGGCTGAAACAAACAAGTAATGTACACAAATTCAAAGAGCTTACCCGTGCGGATAAGCTCTTTTTCATTTACTTTGACAGGTCAAGCGACCGTATTTTTTCACGCAGCGGCAGTACAAACGGCGCAGATACCGAAAGCTCGTCAATATCCATCCGCAAAAATGTTTCCGTGAGCGAAAGGTCGGCTGCAAGTTCGCCGCATATGCCTATCCATGCACCGCTTGCGTGAGCATTTTTTGCCGACATCTCTATCAGGCGCAGTATCGCCTCGTGGTGCGTGTCCGCAAATTGTTCCAGCGCAGGATTTTGTCTGTCGCAGGCAAGCGTGTACTGCGTGAGGTCATTTGTGCCCACGCTGAAAAAATCGACCATCGGCGCAAGCCTGTCGCTTATTATCGCCGCCGCGGGAGTCTCTATCATAATGCCGATCTCGACATTTTCGCAAAAGCGTATACCCTCGCCGCTAAGATCATTTCTGACCTTTTCGCAGATCTGTCTGATCCTTTCAATCTCACCGACACTTGTTATCATCGGGGCATTCCCACATATAGCCAAGATCATCTGTGCGCACCTGCTTTTCAAGCTTCCAGCATTCAAGGTCGCGTGAGCTGTAAAACAGCACGCAGTCCTTGTCGTCCAGTGTCCTTGCACCAAGCACCATACGGTACCGTCCGTCCTGCTCCCAGACTTTCGGGTCGCGCACATGGCAGGAGCAGTAGCCCGGATAGTCACTGTTGCGCAGCACGACCTTTTTTTCGCTCATAGTCACGCCGTCCTTTGTGGTGACAAGTATGGTATTCGCACCGCGCCCTGTGGTTATCAGATCAAAGTCGCCTTGCTGCTCAACGTTGCCCGTGTAGAAAAGGTACAGCGTGTCGCCCCTGACAACTGCGCTGCCCGAGAACACACCGTCCGCATCATCGGGCGAGTCGGGGAAAAGCACCGTCCCCGTAAACTCCCAGCTTATCATATCCCTGCTTTGAAAATGCCCCCAGCATTTCTTTCCCGAGCCGTCCGCGCTGCCGGGTGCATACTGGAAATAAACGTGGTATCTGCCCTTGAAAAAGCACAGCCCGTTGGGGTCATTGAGCCAGCCGCTTTGCGGCTCAAGGTGCAATTGCTGCCGAAGATCGTTTTTCAATCCTACCAGGCCTTTTTATCATTCTGCACGTTCAGTATAGCATAGCAGCATCAAAAATCAATTGGCTAAAAGGACAAACTTGTATTGTGTCAGTAGTAGGTTTCACACATTCCTGTCCTGAGATCTACAAACCTCCTCTTGACTTTTATGCTACTTAAATAGTATAATATAAACAGCCCTTTTTGCAGGGCTGAAAAAACATATCATCAAGGAGGATACCGTTATGAAAAAACAGATCACTACTACCGAGGCGATCTTTCCGATGCCCGTGCTGCTTATCTCGACCTTTAACGAGGACGGCACCGTTGACGTTATGAACGCTGCCTGGGGTACGATGCTTGAGCGTGATATGGTCGCGCTGAACCTTACCGAAACACATAACACCGTAAAAAACATCAAGGCAAGAAAAGGGTTTGTAATACACATCGCAGATGCAAAGCACGTTACCGAGGCTGACTGGTTCGGCGTAGTCAGCGGTGGCAAGGAGCCTGACAAGTTTGCCAGAAGCGGTATGACATTTGAAAAGTCACAGCTTGTCGATGCACCGATCATCAATGAACTGCCCATCGCTATCGAGTGCGAGTTTGTTGAGTACCAGAGCGACCCGACAGGTCTTGGCGTTATCGGCAAGGTGCTGCGCACATCAGCCGAGGAGAATTTGCTCAATGACGGCAAGCTCGATATAGACGCACTTGAAGCGATCGCATTTGATCCGTATACCCACGGCTATTACAAGGTCGGCGGCAGGGTAGCAGATGCCTTCAAGGTCGGCTTGAAGCTCAAATAAACACACAGACCTCCCACACAGCACAGGCTGGTGAGAGGTCTTTTTTGTCTAACTGCGCGGTATATCCTGATAAAGCAGACCGCATTTTGCGCAGTACCATACAAGTCTTCCGCTGCGGCACATCGGAAGATGTATCTGCAAGCTCCATTCAGGGTACTGCCTGAATATAGTTACGCTGCTGTCCGAAACATATGCCGCAAAGCTGATGTAGTGCTGCTTGGTCATCTCGTGATCCGATGTTATGTACCACTCACCGCCGATGTCCTGTATGTTCAGCTGCTCGTCAGGCTCGGCTTTTCTCGCCTCAAGTGTATACAGCTTGATGCCGCAGCAGGTCACAGCCGCATCGCTTGCCGCCGTCACGATATTTCCGCAGTCCTTGCAAACGTAGAATCTTATCTTTTTCATATCACCCTTCTCACTTTCATTTTTGTCTATCTCGCCCGAGAGCAGCACCCCGACTTCAGTGCCGAAAACACGGGCAAGCTCCCCGAGCAGTGAAATATCTGGGCAGCCGTTGCCGCATTCCCATTTTGACACTGCCTTGTCGCTTACATTTATCCGCTCGGCGAGCTGCTTTTGCGTAAGCCCGAGCTGAACGCGCATATGCCTTATCAGCTCACCTGTCTTTACCTGATCCATTGTATCACTCCTTTTAGCTTTCCTTTGTTCCCGACAGCTTAATTATACATAAAAAACCGTGTGCCGTCAATCCACGCTCCGTAGATATAACTATTGAAATCGCGGCTGATATGTGGTAAAATAAACGCGAAAGGAGGCGGGCGTATGACTATCTGGAATATGTGGCACGGGTGTCACAAAATAAGCGCAGGCTGTGCAAACTGCTACGTTTACAGACGTGACGAAAGCATCGGCAAGGACGCATCTGTTGTGTGCAAAACGCGCACCTTTGACCTGCCGATCAAAAAGAACAGAAGCGGTGAGTACAAGCTGACCGCTTCTGACGGCATCGTGTTTGCGTGTATGACCTCCGACTTTTTCCTTGAAGACGCGGACGACTGGCGGCAGGAATGCTGGGATATGATCCGCCTGCGCAGCGACCTGCATTTTCACATCATCACCAAACGAATAGACCGCTTTGAAAAGTGCGCACCGCACGATTGGGGCGGCGGCTGGGACAACGTCACCATCTGCTCGACCTGCGAGAACCAGGACAGGACCGACTACCGTCTGCCGATATTTCTTTCCCTGCCGATAAAGCACCGGGAGGTCATATGCGAGCCGATGCTTGAACAGATAGATATGGAAAAATATCTTGCCTCGGGACTTATCGAGCACGTTACCTGCGGCGGCGAATCGGGCGATAAAGCAAGGCAGTGCGACTTTCGCTGGGTGAAAGAGCTGCGAAGACAGTGTGTGCGCAGCGCCGTGCCGTTCACCTTCAAGCAGACGGGTGCTTTGTTCGTAAAGGACGCAAGGCTCTACCGCATACCGCGCGAGCTGCAAATGTCACAGGCGAAAAAGTCGGGGTACAGCTATACCCCCGGTATGAACAGCGGCAGCGCGATAAAGTATGCTCTCCCGCAGCGAGAGGAGCTGTTTGCGCGCCTTAAAGGGTCAAAGTTCCGAAGCGGCTTTCACCTCTCTCAAAAGGACAAGCAGTACGCCGCACAAAAGGGGATAGCCACTATCCGCACTCACGCTCTTGACTTTATTTCAAAGCGCCTTTGCGCAGAAAACCCTGAAAATGATGGCAAGCAGACACCGCTTAAAGGTCACCCCGTTTTCATCGCACAGCACGCGACCGCCTGCTGCTGCCGTGCCTGCCTTGAAAAGTGGCACAATATCCCCTCGGGGAAGATACTGACGAGCGAGGAGCAGGCTTACATCGCAGATGTGCTTATCGACTGGATACAGCGCGAAATGAACACCACCTGACAAATCAAACGGAGGATAATTGTATGACCGACCGATATAAAGATATAAAAAACAGACTTGTGCGCCTTGCCGAGCAGGACGAAAATATCCGCGCAGTTATCGCAATAGGCTCGTCGGTGAGAAGCGCCGTCCCCGCTGACGAGTTTTCAGACCTTGACCTGATAATCGCCGCGCGTGATACTGAAAAATGGTACAGCGGCGAGTACCCAAATCGCTTGGGCGAGGTCAGCATTTCCTTTATCGAGCCAACTCTCGGCGGCGGAAAGGAAAGGCGCTGCATCTATGATGACGACAAAGACGTTGATATGATAATTTTCACACCGCAGCAGCTTGAAAGCGCTTTCAAAGACGGCGTTGCACAGTGGGTTATGGATCGCGGCTATGTGTTTTTGTACGATGCAGACAGCTTTGCAGAGCTTGCCAAAAAGTACGTCAGCCCCGTAACCGACAGACCGCCGATGTCCTCGGGTGAGTTTGAAAACATCGTAAATGATTTTTACTTTCATAATATCTGGGCGGCAAAAAAGCTTCTGCGCGGCGAAATGTGGTCAGCAAAAATGTGTATAGATTCATACCTCAAGACCCGCCTGTTAAAGATCATCGAGCAGTACCACAGCGATAAAGATGTCTGGCACGACGGCAGGTTTATCGACAAATGGGCGGATGCGCAGACACTTGACGAGCTGACACGCTGCTTTGCTCACTACGATAGAAACGACTGCGCAGCTGCACTTGCCGCAACTCACAAGCTCTTTGCGCGCCTCTCAAATGCGGTCGCTGAAAAACGCGGCTTTGTCTGTCCGCATAAGGCACAAGCCTGCGCCGCGCGGTATCTTGAAAAGTTTGCGCGTGCATAATTGCCCTGCAAAACATCTTGACGAAACCGCTTTGGTGTGATATAATATCTGTGACATTTAGTCTGATTTTTTAACAATTAAAAGATCGGCGTTTGAAATAATGAAGGGGAGTATTAAAATGAAAAAAACGAAAAAGAGGTCATCACGGCTGTTTGCAGGCTTGCTTGCCGCAGTACTTGCGCTTGGCAGCACATCTGTGTCGCTCGCCGCACAGGCGTACAGTCCGCTTGCAGAGGGCATAAAGCCTGTCAAGGTCACCGAAGCGAATTTCCCTGATGACACGTTCAGAGCGTATGTGTCACAGGCTTTTGACAAGGACCATAACAATATCCTTGACCCTGACGAGCTGCTTGTGGCAAGAAACATCCACTGCGACAAAATGGGTATCCGCTCGCTCGAGGGCATCGAGCATCTTGTAGAGCTGCGCGGTGTATATGCCTCTTTCAACGAGCTGACAGAGCTTGACCTTAGCAAAAACCCCGAGATAACAGGCGTGTGGGTGTCAAACAACAATTTCACCAAGCTTGATTTTTCGCCCAATGCCAAAACGCTTGAATGGGTATACTGCTTTGATAACCCGACTCTGCGAACACTGAATCTTAACGGCTGTTCAAAGCTTTCGTACCTTGAGTGCAGCGAGTGTAACCTGGGCAAGCTTGATGTGACAAAGTTCCCCGAGCTTGAACATCTTATCTGTGCTTCCTGCGGACTCAAAGAGCTTGATCTGAGCAAAAACCCCAAGCTCTCTCACCTTGATGCGTTCAACAATCCTGATAACGGCTTTGACTACCCGCTCAACAACAAGCTGACAAAGCTTGATCTTTCGCACAATCCAAAGATGAAGCGTCTTGATATCTGGGCAAACTACGATCTTAAATCTGTCGATATCAGCGTCTGTCCGGGACTTCAGTATTACAACTGCGCAATGATCGGCGCAACAAAGGTCGATGTCAGCAAGAACCCCGAGCTGAACAAGCTCAACTGCTCGTACAATAAAAACCTGACCTCGCTTGATCTTTCGCACAATCCAAAAATGGCGTGCCTTATCTGCAACGATTCTCCGATAAAGTCGCTTGACCTTACGCATAACCCGTATATGCGCTATCTGCACGCAGGGCTCTGCGGCTTTACAAGCCTCAACATCGGCAGCTGTCCCTATCTTTTAAAGACCTATCAGGACGGCACATATGCAAGAGAGTATATGAGTTTCCCCGACGGTGATGTGCCCGTCGGACAGTCCTGGACGATAAACTACGGCGGCGACGATTCCACAGGCAGCGATCAGAAGTTTTACATCTGGATCGACGATAAGGTAAAGCTCAGCACAAAGGCAGCTGTAAGCATCGCCGACCTCTATCCCGACCAGGATAAGAATGTTACCAATACCGCAAATCTTATGACCCGTGAGGATTTCGTGCAGATGCTTTACGAGATGGCGGGCAGCCCGACACCCACGATCTCAAAGTCAAGGTTCAAGGACGTCAAAGCGGGCGCACCGTATGAGGACGCTCTGCTCTGGGGCGAGGCAAATTCTATCTGCGTAGGCTATCCTTACAGCACTGCCGATGTTTTCGGCACAGGCAAGTATATCTCCAGGCAGGACGTTGTGTTCATGCTGATGAGGTACTCCGAATATATGGATTACAAGCGTGCTATCGACTTCGGCAGAAGCGATGAGTATCTTGATTATTATGATGTGGATTTCGAGCATTGGGAGGCTGTCTGCTGGAGCGCAACTTGGCTGATAATGCCGGGCAAGGGCGAACCGGGCGCAGAAAAATCCGAGCAGCGCATAGACCCTTACGGCAAGGCAACACTTGACGAGATCGACGAGATAATGAGCAATTTCTGCGAGGTCAACAACATCACGATCAACAAGATACCTTACAGCCGCATCTACGGCGCGAACCGATACGAGACAGCGGCTGCGATCTCAAAGAAAGCCTATCCTTCCTCTGCAAAAACAGTAGTCCTTGCAAACGGTATGAGCTATGCAGATGCCCTTGCAGGCGTGCCGCTTGCGCATAAGCTGAAAGCGCCGATACTGCTCACAAATACCAATGCCATAGATGCAAAGACCATTGCAGAGATAAAGCGCCTCGGTGCAAGCGAGGTCAAGATACTCGGCGGCACAGGTGCGATCAGCGCAGCGGTCGAAAAAACGCTGAAAGACCGTAAGCTTGATGTCGAGCGCATCGCGGGCAGGACAAGATTTGAAACTGCCGCGAAGATAGCCGATAAAATGCAGCAGCTGAACAAAAAAGCACCGACAGAAGTTTTCTTTGTTTACTACAACGGCTTTGCCGATGCACTTTCGGTCAGCGCCGCAGCTGCGAAAAAGGGCGCGCCGATAATCTACCTAACGACAAAAGGAGATCTGAATGCTGACACAGCGGCTCACCTTGCAAAGCTCAAAAAGGCAGGCAGCGTCAAGAACGCTTACGTTATCGGCGGCAAGAGTGTGATCTCGGACGATATGGCAGCAAAGGCCGCAAAGGCACTTGGTCTTTCCAAAGCAACAAGAGTTTTCGGCGCAAACAGATATTCTACCTGCGTTGAGGTCAATAAGGCATTCAAGTCCGTGCTCACAGGTAAGGCTGTATGCGTTGCAACGGGAATGGATTTCCCCGATGCGCTTGCAGGCGGAGTGTTCGCCGCAAAGAACAGCTCGCCGCTGTTTCTTGCATCAGGCAGTCTGAACGCCGAGCAAAGAGAATATCTCAAAGCAAGAACAACAAACATCATCTATGTTTTCGGCGGTACGGGGGCAGTTCCCAACGCACTTGCGGATAAAATAGCTAAAGCCTCGGCATAATTATCAAAGCCGGTCTCACTCGTGGGATCGGCTTTTTCCTGTCTGTGTGATATTCCGGATATAAAAAAGCTCCCATTTTCAGAGGAGCTTTGCCGTGTTATATCGAGTTTTAGCAATATCTGCGATATGATCATCGGTGACAACGCTTGTGCCGCCGAACGCAGTTACGCTGATGCGTTCTGCAATTCTTGCCTGATACCGAGCGGATAAGAAATATTGTTTTGTGCAGGTATACAAAAATGCGAAAAAAACATGTCAAACAGCTTTCTGATGAAAAATAATATGTTATACTGCTTATTACGGTGAGTTTTTTGAACATAAATCTCTTGACACTTCTGTAAAATAGTGGTACAATGAAGTCAAACGGCTGTTAATAGTATGTGCATATTTCGTTTACAATTATAACTAATCTCATCGGTAGGGAATTCAATAATTTTATTTATACAGGAGGAATAACAATGAAGAAAAAGATTTTGGCATCAACACTTGCTATTTGTCTGGCATTTGGCTCGGCGGCATATCTGCCCGCAGGAACGCTCACGGATAGCACCACTATCAAGGCAAGTGCCGGAGGCGTCGCGCCGGACGGTATAGAAGGCGTGTGGAATGGCTTTCAGTATCGATCCGGTATGGGTGACCTGATGATAACAGGCTACACCGGCTCAAAGACGGACATCACCATTCCGGGTTCAATCGAGGGTTACCCTGTGAGAGTGATCGCAGGAAATGCGTTCAAGGGCAACACAACTATCAAGAGCCTGAAATTTGAAAACGCTATATTTGTTCTGGAAGACGCATTCAAAGATTGTTCAAACCTTGAAACCATTGACTTTTCAGGAATTTCTGAAACAGATAATGAATGGATGGTTGCTGATGCTTTTGAAGGAACAAAGTGGCTGACAGAGCAGCGTAAAATGAATCCGCTGGTCGTTATTGGTTCTTATCTTTATGATGCCAAGACTGCATCGGGCAGTGTAACTATCCCAAGCGGTGTTAAAACTTTCAATGCAAGTGCCTTTAAGGATAGCAAGGTAACGAGCATAACCATACCTGCCGGCGTTGAGAGATTTTACGGTAATCCGGGCGATTGTCCTACACTTAAAAGTATGAGCGTAGCGAGCGGCAACAAGAATTTCGTTTCAGCTGACGGTATGCTGTTTGACAAGAATAAGACAGAAGTATACTTCTGTGATCGCTCCAAAAAATCGGTTACTATCCCCGGGACAGTTACAACAATAGGCAGCGGTGCATTCAAGGGATGTGTAAACCTGACAGAAGTTGAATTCCCCAAGTCAGTGACAGATATTGAGGATGAGTCTTTTATGGATTGTAAAGGTCTGACGGAGATATATCTGCCGGACAACCTGTTTTATGTCGGGAACTATGCATTCCTCAACTGCCCGAAGTTAAAGGAAGTAACTCTTGCTGAGCGTATCGTTTTAGGAACAATGGCTTTCGGATACACCTATGACAGCAAGACAAAAGAATATAAAGCGGTCGATGGCTTCGCTCTTAACTATAAGAACGGCAGCTCTGATTATGGTCAATCTGATGATACAACTGAAAAGCCTGAACTCATCGGCAGCTCGCCTGTCAGACTTGCAGGCAGCAACAGATTTTCAACAGCAGCTGAGATATCGAAGGCAACATACGAAAAGGCTGACACGGTTATTCTTGCATACGGTCTTAATTATGCCGATGCACTTGCAGGCGTACCGCTTGCATATAAGAATAAGGCTCCGATACTGCTGACAAATACAAAGGAGCTTAACGCAGATACACTTAAAGAGATCAAACGTCTGGGTGCAAAGAATGTTATCATTATCGGCGGTGAAAGCGTTGTAGGCAAAGAGATCGAGAGCGCACTTGCAAAGGAGAAGATCTCATCAGAGCGTATTGCAGGCAAATCCCGTTTCAGTACGGCAACCCAGATCGCTCGTAAGCTAAACCCGACACCTGAGGAGGTATTCTTTGTTTATGGCCTCAACAGTGCTGATGCACTTTCGGCAGGCGCTGTTGCAGCGGTAAAGAACGCACCTATTATTTATCTTACAAAAGACGGAGAGCTTAATGCTGATACAGCTGAATATCTTGCAGAGCTGAAAAAAGCAGGCTGTGTCAAGAAAGCATACGTTATAGGCGGAGAAAGCGTTATCACCAACGCAATGATGAATAAGGCTGCAGCCGCACTCGGACTTAAATCGGCACAGAGGATCTTTGGCAAGAACAGATATGATACCTGCATTGAGGTCGCCAAGACATTCAGAGATTGTCTTAATGCAAAGGGCATATGCGTTGCAAAGGGACTTGATTTCCCTGATGCACTTGCAGGCGGAGTTTTTGCAGCTGTCAACAAGATGCCTTTGTTCCTTGCTGATAACAAGCTCACGGATAATCAGAAAAAGTATCTTGATAATAAGAGCGACAGGAACGTATATGTTTTCGGCGGTACAGGCGCAGTTCCCGTTGGGCTTGCCGCAAACATAAAGAAAGAGCTCAGCGGTTCTGATTCTATCCCCGGAGCTTCTGCTGATACCATCAGGATACTTTGCTGGAATTCAGAGTTCAAGCAAAGATTTGATGAGGTTTACCCCAAGTATGGTAAGTACAAGGTCGAAACGGGTAATTACCAGATAAAAGTCGAAGACGGAAAGACTGAAACATATTCGCAGGTCACCAAGATCAATGGCAAAAAAGTCGAGTGGGTGACTATTACCAACGAAGGCAGCGCTTATCAGAATAGACTCGATGCAGATGTTGCCGTACAGAAAAATGCCGATATGAAGGTAGATATGTTCCTTATGGAAGGCGACTATGCGCAGAAGTATGTTGGTCTTACGGGCGATAGATCGGTTGCGATAAACGTAAAGGATCTTGGCATAACCGACAATGACACAAAGAATATGTTTGCTTATACCAAGGATATCGGTACGGCAAACACTACCGGTGAGCTTAAAGCACTTTCCTGGCAGTCGTATGCTGGTGCATTCGCATTTAATACAAAGATCGCAAAAGAAGTGCTTGGTACTGACGATCCTGCAAAGGTACAGGAATATGTAAAGGACTGGGATACCTTCAAGCAGACTGCCGCAAAGATGAAAACCAAGGGATACAAAATGCTCTCGTCTACAGATGATACAATACGTCCGTTCTGGGGTTCCAGAACAACATCGTGGGTAGTTGACGGCAAGCTCAATATTGATGCTAATATGACCAAGTGGTTAGAGCAGGGCAAAGAGTTTACAGCCAATGGCTATAATAACCAAACGTATCAATGGGTTCCTGAATGGAATGATGATATGAAGGACGGCGCAAAGGTGTTTGGCTACTTCTTCCCGAAATGGGGGGTTGATTTAGTCATGAACTTATATTCTTCAAACGGCAAGTGGAAGATAACCCAGGGACCTGCTGCCTGGTATTGGGGCGGAACATGGCTCTGCGCAGCTGAGGGTACAGACAACAAGGATATTGTTGCGGACATCATAAAGACTGTTACCTGCGACCAAAGAGCAGCGGCTGACTTCATAAAGAAATATAACGAAATGCCAAATAACAAGGCTGCGATAGATGCGGTAAAGAATACCTACAAAAATGAGTTCCTCGGCGGACAGAACGACCTTGCGGTATATGCGAAGAACGCTGAAAAGATAAGCCTCAAAAATGTTTGCTCTGCTTATGATGCGTACTGCACAGATGCATTTCTTTCAGTTTCACAGGATTATTTCAATGGATTCACCGACTACAATTATCTCATAAAGAGCTTCAAAGAAAAAGTACACAAGAAATATCCGCAGATAAAGGTATAAACAGTAATATGTTTCACAAGAGCCGGTCGGAAATGACCGGCTCTTTGTTGCGCAGAAAGCGTGATACCGCTGCTTTCGTGTCAGCTGTCAGAATAGTGCCCTGAGTGATACGAACTGCTTGAAATTATCAGCAGAAAATATGAAACAGATAGCGTAGCACCCTGAGGCGCTTTTGTGCGTGGGCAATGGAAAAGCTCCCCTGCATCTGCAAAGGAGCTTTAATGCGTGATGTTTTGTTTTGCTATGTCATTTCCATGCCATAGCTTTCTGCTTCGTCTTCGTCTACATCATTATCGTTCATATCCATCTCATTGACAGGTGTCTGACTCTGAATGATCTGTGCAAGTCTGTCTATCCGCTGTCTTAACTCGTGAGATATCATTTCCATACGCTGAGCATCGACATACTTTTGTGTTCTTGGATCAGACATAACCGAGCTGAAAACATCTTCTATCCCTTCGAGCTTTGAAAGGTCAAGCCAATCAAATGAAGTCACCAATTTAAGCTGTTCGCTGTGAGTCTTTTTAAACGGTTTGCACTTTATCTCATCTGCTAAGAACTGAAATGTCTGCCTGTCATACCACAGAGATGTTCCATTATCAAATAGTGGTGCAGCACCAAGCCATTCAAGAGTATCGGGATCACGGAGCAGACCAAAGTTTCCGAAATGCCTGTCTTCATTGGCGATAATATAGTCAAAAACTATCATTCTGTCAAGCATTGGTACAATATCGATACCAAGTTCCTTGCAGATATTCACCACATGGAGATACTCATTCTCGTTGTTCTCTTTTGGTCTTATCTGCAAAAGTCTTGCCGCACTGATAAGCTCTGTGTGCTTGGTCACAAAGTTTTCGCAGGCACTGTACGGCTTGTCGTCTATCCACATCAGGGTATATGGTATATGATCGATACCGAGCTTGTCAAGGATAGCTGATGCAATGACTTCGTTGAACGGCTGCTGTCTGTAAGGCTTTGAGCCTGATTTGAACAGGCAGCGTTTCCCGTCGATTATCTTCCAGCGCTTCTGCAGATTTCCGTCGGAAGTGTTGTCCGGTGAAGAGTAGTCGAAGCTTATACTTTTGACAGTTGTTCCGAAAAGAACGTCACCGATGTCGTCGGAAAAATCGTTGTCAAAAAAGTTGACGCTTTCCCATGTCATATCATTGCCCACAGGTCTTACCCAGTAGTGATCTGAAAGACTCAGACCGAGACACTTTGTCAGCAGCATCTGTGAGCTGTGTATACCAAGCGTTTCAAGAGCATCATTGATTCCCATTCGGCTTGCAGGGATAGATCTTCCCGTCCACCATTTGTTCAGCGCCGCTTTATCTACGGTTTCTTTATGCCTAAGCGGGTGAACGACACCGATCGGGAAATGTTCCTGTGCCATAACATTATCAATATTCAGAATAACGCCGGTATCCTCGTCTATCTCAACATCGGCAACGCAGGTATTCTTGTGCATCAGGGTATATTTCAATGTGCTCACCTCGATCCTATCAGAAATGATTAATTGCAAGGGCATTAGAGTAGCTGTCAAATGACGCAGACAGGCTGATGCCCCGCATTTTATGCGTTTATTATACCATACCGGAATGCATTAGTCAACTGCGCAATTGATGTAACTATTTTTCTGCAAAGAAAAGCTCCCTTGCATTTGCAAAGGAGCTTTGTTGCGTTAGATAGAGTTTTTGGCAATATCTGCAATGTGGTTGTCTGGTACGACACCCACGCCGCCGAAAGCTGTTATCGAGTTTGCTGCTTTTGTTTTAAGATATGTTTTCTGTTCGTCAGATAGCTTAGGTGTTTTCAGCTTGCCATTGATGAGGAACAGCGGAGCTTTGTTCAGTGCTGCGTAAACGCCGCCTGCGAGTGCGTCTGGGAAATCCATACCTGTTGCAACGCAGAGCATATCACCATTGAGAACATCAGCAAATTTCTCGTTGACTGCTACGCAGGTAGCGAATCTGTTTGCGCCTGCGATACGTGTTGCCTTTGAAAGACTAAGTGCCTTAGCAGCTTTGTTCATCATATCATCGCTGATAACTCCCGAGCCGCCGATGACATAAGCTGTTTTGACATTGCCCTTGACAGATTCAAGATACCTTTTAGTTGTGTTGTCAAGTTCACCTTTGGTATTGAGGTAGATTATCGGTGAACCTTTTATCGCTGCAGCTGTGCTTGCCGAAAGTGCATCTGCAAAGTCAAATGCGTAAACGAAGAACACCTCACTCGGAGCTTTGCCTGAAACAGTCTGCATCTTTTCTGCGATCTTAGTTGCTGTTTCAAATCTCGTTGAACCTGCGATCCTTTCAACTTTCAACGATTTGTCCAGAAGAGCTTTTTCAACATCTGCGCTTATCGCTCCCTCGCCGCCGAGCAGGAAAACATTTTTTGCTTTTATTCGTTTGATCTCATCAAGAGTTTCTTGCGGCAGGTCATCTTTATTAGTGAGCAGGATAGGCGCACCCAATGCGTTTGCCAGCGGAACTCCTGCAAGTGCATCGGCGTAATTCATACCGCAGGCGATAACTACATTATCCGAAAAAGGCGTAGATACGCTTGAAATGTTTGCAGCAGTTTCATAACGGTTTTTGCCTGCCAATCGGTATATGTCTTTTACGCTCTCGTCCTTTGGCAAAAGCTCGGTAGTGGTCTTTCCGCAAACTGTGCAGCTTCTTTCTTTCAGCCCGAACTTTGATGCAGTCGGCTTTTCTGTAACTTTCCAATCGCTCCAGCTGTGCTGTGCTTTGGAAACCGATCTTGAAATGGTGAGTCCGCAGTGTTTACAAGTCCTTGAATCAGAACCCAATTTGGTGCAGCTTGGTTTTTCGGTCTGTTTCCAGTCGCTCCAGTCGTGCCCGAGAAGATCGGTGAAATTGTCCTTGAATTTTTCGCTGCACTTTTTGCAGGTGTGCAGATCGTAACCGAATTTCAAACAGGTCGCAGGGACTTTTTCCACCGAGTAATCGTGCTTGCACTCCTCAAGCAGAACGTACTTGAAACCGTTGTCCTTAGCGTATCTCTCGCCCTCGGTGTCCTTGTAGCAGTAGATAGTGAAGTCGGTGTATTTTATGGCTTCATTGTCCCAACTATAACCGAAAGCACAGTCACCTATGCGTGTAACGCTTTTTGGGATCTTTATACTTTTAAGTTTTTCACAGTCGAGAAATGCGGAGTACTCGATTTCTTTTAAGCCCTCATACAGCGTTACGCTTTCAAGCGACCTACATCTTGAAAAGGAGCGATGACCAATAGTTTTAATGTTTTGTGGTATTTCAATTGTTTTAAGTGATTGATTCTGGTTTAGTGAAGAATAGCTCAATTCCGTGAATAATGGATTGCATGAAAGCTCAATAGTTTTAAGATTATCACATCCACATATTGAGCTTTGACCTATATATGTAACACTATCCGGAATAATTATATCTTCTAATGATGTGCATCCACTAAATCCAACAACACCGATACTTTCAAGTTTACATGGCAATGAAATATTTTTCAGTTGGCTGCATTTATAAAAACCAAATTCATCGATCTCTTTGACTGTTTCAGGTAAGAATACATATTCAACGGTATCATTACAATCAAACATATATTTACTAATTCTGATTACACCCTCTGGAATATAACATTCTTTTTCATTCGGCGTTAATGCAAGCTCTGTCATTTCTTTATTGAAAACAACTCCATTTACACTAACGTAGTATGGATTATCTTTGCTTATATTTATCTCATCAAGTTTTTCACAGCCTGAAAAACTTGATGGATTTAGTGTCTTAACTCCGCTCCCTATATTTACGCTCGTAAGGTTGGTACAGTTGCCAAAAGCTGTATCCTCAACCGTTTCTACATTATCAGGGATAGTTATTTCAGATAGATTTTTATTACCATAAAAAGCTCTACTATCAATAGTTTTAACACCTTTACCGATCTGCACCGACCACAGATTGCAGTCCAAAAATGCAGATGATCTAATAGTTTGCACACTATCTGGAATAATTATTGATGTGAGCTGTGAGCAGTTGGTAAATGCATTCCAGTCAATTATTTCTACGCCTTCGGGTATATTAACTTTCCAGATATCTGCATACCAAAAAGCGCTTTTACCTATTATTTTTACCGTTTGTGGTATCGTTACTTCACCTTTGCAGGTCGCTGCATCTACAAGAATATCATTTATTATAACAAACGGGCTTATCTTTCTCTGTTCATCAAGCCATTGGGTTCCTTTAAATGGATTATGACCTATATCCGTTACACTATCAGCTATGGATACTTTTTCAAGATTAGTACAACCGTTAAAAAAATCATGTGGAATACTTGTTATACCATTTTCTATTACTACTGATCTTATTGAAAGATTATTTACAAATGTATTATCATCCCAAAAATAGCGTATTTCTCCCGTACCGCTTATAGTCAGTTTTCCGTTCTCATCAAGTGTCCATGTAGCGTTATCATCGAGTGTTCCCGATTTGGCTTCTGCACTTGCAGTAAAGCTGAACAGTTTTGTCAGTGTTCCGCTTGGCAGGGCTGCAGCTCCTGATAATACCATACAAATGCAGGTCAGAAATGAAATGATCCTTTTCTTCATAATGATTCTCCTGTGTGCTGTCAGTAAATTGGCAGCGAGTTTCTTTTGTTTGCGGCACTCTTATCTGAGTTGAGACGTGTGAATGATGTTGGGTTTGAGCGGATATAATCGACAATTGAAAGCTCTGCTGACTTGGGGATATTCCTATTGAGCAGTACCAGATTATCAAGGTCGATCTTGCTTTCAGCGTCTTGTGTCAGCCCGAAAGAAAAGCCGCCGTAGATCGGTGCGTCCGATGAACCGATAACGATCTCTGTGCATCTCTCAACAAGCACTCCGCCACGCCCGCTCTCACGTTCCCTGTAAATATATCCCTGTGTGCTGACCTCGCCGTTTTTAGTGGGGAACGGGTTGAGCCCGTTATAGCTGTCATAAGCATTTGCCGAGCTGTAATTGTGTCGGTAGCTTAGCCAGCTTGTTATGTAATAACAGCTATTTTGCGATTTGTTTATCTTCTTTGTCGGCAGCATAAAGACGTAGATATCGTCCGACTGATCGGTCGTTCCGCCATCGTAATAACAGAAATAGCCTCCTGCCGGCAGGTAGTTGTTTTCTGTAAATGAGAATATATCATTGGTCAATGTATTTATATTGGCTCGTTTTAACTCTGATATGCTCCCTGCATTTCCGAGGATCGAACAATACTCACTGTCTGTTCTTGGGAAAGCCTTATTTATAACTGCCTGCTGTGCAGAGATCAGAGAACTTGGAACAACGCTGTTGATCGGTGCTTCGCTGGTGCTTGTCTGAGTTTGTCTTTGGACTTGAGGATTTTGCGGAGCCGCTGTAACTGCTTGTCGTTGACGTGTGGTTGATGCTGTTGCGGCGTTTGTTCCTATACCATTTCTGCCGGTGGTGGTTCGTGTCTGGGTTTCGCTTTCTCTGGCTGTGACCGATGTTGTGGCATTGCCGCTTGCTAACGGGTTTTGATCCTGAGGTTTTTCAGCATCGGAGATCAAAGCGTTTGTTTGCTGTGAAACGCTTTCGGATTTTTCAGAGAAATCTGATCTTTCCGTCACCGACTGGGAAGTGGTCACAGTTTCTGAGGCACTGTTGTCAGGCAGTCTGACATCTCCAAGAGTATTGTTTCTGAAAAGCAAATGTGCATATATACCTCCGCCGATAGCAAGTGCTGCAGCGGCAGAAACGATAACTCGCCTCACAGAAGATCCTGCAACCGCTGCTATCGTACTGCGCCCGACGAATGCTGAGCCGCCGCTACAATCTGCTGCATCCTCAATAGCCTGCATGACCAATGGCAGCGGAACAAGCGCCAGATTCTTACCGCCGAGCGCTTTGAGCTTTTTGCTGATCTGTTTGCGTGCCTCTGTAAGTCTGTGTCCAACAGCATTCTCATTTATGTTCATTGCTGCGGCGATCTCTTTCATTCTCATGTTTTCAAAGTAAAACATTATCAGAATAGAACGCCTGTCGGGTGAAAGATCATCTATCGCCTTCCTGACTTCCATTTGTGTTTCCTTATTATCAAGGTAATCGTGAGGTACATACATCGGCTCGGAGTATTCCTCAGCCTGTTCAAGTACGCTATCCAGTTCTTCACTCGTTTCGTAGCTGGAAAAATGATTGATCTCTTTAAAATAGTTGTTTGTGATATTGTTGGCAATAGTGTAGAGCCATACTTTGAAGGCCTCTGGACTTTTAAGATCCTTGATCTTTTCCATTGCCGTTACAAATGTATCCTGTGCAAGATCCTTTGCCTGATCGACGTTTCCGATGCGTTTCGCAATATAGAATCTCATAGGTTCGTAGAATTCATCATATAGTTTTTCAAATGCGGAGATATCACCCTTTTGACCGGAGATGACTGTTTCATTCAGTTCCTTTACATTCATTCTCCGCCCACTCCTTTTCAAGCTTTGTTCTGATCTCGTTGCGCCAGTAGTTTTTTTCCTCCTGTGACATCAGCATTTCCTGCTGCATCTGTTCGAGTATCCTTTCGATCATAATATCTATTGGTATTTCCATCACGCACTCCCAAATTATAGCACATTAAATTCGGTTTTTCAAGTTCTATATATAAGATGTAACAATAAAAGAAACTTGCAGATATTTTTAGATGTAATACTTCACGAAAACCGCAGGTTGATTTTGTGCGATATGACGAATTTCTGAAAATCTTTAAAATTAACTGCAAGTTTTTGCGTTTGTGGTGTCTTATATGCGTAACGGTTTTCAAGTTCTAAAACTGTTTGATTATCGAAAATAATATGGAGGAAGAACAAGTATGAAAACAACAGTATTAAAAAGATTAACAGCATTTGTGTGTGCTATGAGCCTATGCTTTGCAATGGCAGGCTGCGGAAAGAGCAACCCTGAGGACATCACCGAGAGTGAAGCAAACGCAGCTCTTGAACAGATGGACGGCAAAAAGAACCCAACACCTCCAAAGGATGGTCAGGAGGTTGTAGATCCATTTGAAACATTGTCGGTTGATTTTTCCGGTGTGGCTCCAAATGGTTATGTAATTCTAAAAGATAACAATGAGCGTTTCAGGTATGGTAAT
>CADAEJ010000013.1 GCA_902786965.1 uncultured Ruminococcus sp.
AGCTCGGCAAGAACCAGTTCTATATGGTCAGAGTTGACGGCACGTTCAAAAAGATGCACGCACGCAGCGAGCTGAAACAGGAAAAACCGTACAAGCCGCTTGCAGAGGCGCTTAAGACCGATCAGAGAGAATTCAGCTGGGATAATATAGAGGGAACGGTAGTCGCTTTGTACTGTCCGCAGTATATGAAAGACCTCAATGCAGCAGGCTGGCATCTGCATTTTGTTTCTAAGGATAAAAAGTACGGCGGTCATGTACTTGAGCTTGATGTAGACAAAGCAGAGCTTAAAATTGACTGCACACAGGGCTTTAATATGCAGCTGCCTGACACGGAGATGTTCCCGACACTTGATCTGACAAAAGACCAGTCGGATGACATCAAAAAGGTCGAGACAAAGGATTAAGAATAACTTGCGAACAGTCGGGATAAAACCCGGCTGTTTTTGTTTTGAAAGTGCAGATCGAAAACATATATCTGCCGCGAAAACCTGTGAGCTGAATGTACTAATTGAAAAATGTTGGTGTGCAGGAATAATAGGCACAGAAAAAGTCCTCCCGTGAAAACAATTCAGGGAAGGACTTTTTTGAATACGATTTTAAAGCTTTTTGTAGTTTATGCAACACTTTGGGCGAGAAGTGTAGTTTATACTACACGCTGCAAAATAACTGTATATTGAAAAGTGCGCAAATGCGTGGTATTATATAGATACAGAAAGAGAACAAAACAAACACACAGGAGGAAAATGATATGTTTACAACACTTATAGGAATCGGTTCTTTGATAGTTTTTTGTGCAACGGCGGTTTACCTCGCACGCAGGATAATAAACGAATCGGTTTGATGATATCAGACATTTCTGAATTGAAACCATAAGAGCGTCTGCACAGCGGTGCGGGCGCTGTTTTCGGTTGACAAAACGCTGTGGATGCTGTATAATTACACTTGTATGGTTTAATTTTACTGGAGTGAGTATATGAGTCAGACAAGTGTAGATATCGCGCCTAAAAAGCGTCTTGATTCGCTTCAGGCGGTCAGGGCGATAGGTTTTCTTTCAATATTTACATCACATGCCGGATTGTCGATGCTCGGTCCGTTCGGTGTGTCGGTGTTTTTTGTTCTTTCAGGATTTGTGTTTTATTACAACTACTGTGACAGGCAGATACAATGCACACCGCTGAAAAACTTTTCATTCACGTTCAAGCATATCAAGAGGCTTTACCCTCTGCATATTCTTATGCTTATTGCAGCGCTACCGTTCGCGATAGAATATCTGCATAATCATCCGACGATGGATGAATATGTCGATCAGGGACTTAGGCTGTTGAGCTGTACGTTTTTGGTGCAGACGTGGGTGCCGATACTTGGCTACAGCTTTTCGTTCAATGCGGTGGCTTGGTTTTTAGCAACGTGTATGTTCTTCTACTGGATGTTTCCGTTCATCGTGCGCGTTATCAACAGGCACAACAGCACTAAATCTGCGATCATCAGAATTATGATCGTTGCATTTATTCAGTTCTGCATAGCGTACGGTTTGCGCTTTTTGAACTGGAAAGAGCCGTACTACAGTGGTTTTATCAAGTGGGTGACCTATACCTGTCCTTTGTTCCGAATAGGTGACTGTATTATCGGGTGCGAGCTTGCGTGTCTTTATAAAAATGACAAGCTGAAAATTAACAAGTGGCTGATGACTGCGGCAGAGATATTGGTATTTGTATCTGTCTATTTCGCGCAGAAGATATACTTAGCCAACAACAGCTTTATCGGCTCGGACTTTTTCAGATTTTCAATTCTGTATCTTCCGTCTGCGTGTGCGCTTGTCTATCTGTTTGCGCGGTGCGGCGGATATGTTTCAAAGCTTTTGACGAACAAGGTTGTCATATTTATCGGAAACATCAGCGGATACGCGTTTTTGATACACCAACTGGCGATAAGATACGTGCAGAAATTTTATCCGCTGGGGAAAGGTGCATCTGTGCAGCTTTACTGCTGGGTGGTGTTTATAATTTCGTTTGCGGTAACTATCCTTCTTGCGCTTTTGTATAAGTATGTATACGACAGGATAACAAAACGAAAAAGCAAACAGGCATAACAAGCAAAAACGATGCTTACTTTTTGTAGGCATCGTTTTTTGGTTTGATATAAACTATTTCTCTGCGGTTAAAAAGGCGTGGTACAGGCTTGCCTGTGTTTGCAAGCCCGCGCGTGATTATCATATTGCCGTGTATGCCGCTTGTATATTTGGGGAGGATACCTTGCCCGGGGGCGAAGAGTCCTCGGCCGAAAATGCGGATCTGTCCGCCGTGTGCGTGACCGCTCAGGACGAGGTCGATTCTTTTGCCTCTGAGGTACCTTGCCCAGTATTCAGGGTGGTGCGAAAGCAGTATCTTATAGCCTTTGCTTTCTTCAAATCCCGATAGCCAATCGGTGTACGGCTCGCTTCTTTGCGGTGAATTGAAATAGTTCCACTCGGGGTAGGTCTGCGCCTTTCCCTTGCGGAATTCTGCATACGCGGTAACTCCCGACGAGGTAAGTCCTGCGATGCACAAATCTTTAAAATGCACAAAGCTGTTGTCAAGCAGTGTTACACCTGTCTGCGTGATTATCTCTTTATCCTTTGACGAGAGCATCCACTCGTGATTGCCAAGTGAAAAGAAGGTCGGTGCAGTTTGCGCACACATTTTCAAAAACGGCAGGGAATACTGCGGCTGGAGTATCACGGGTCGGTCGGTGTATCTGTCAACACGCTCGATAATATCACCCGCGACTGCAATGATATCTGGTTTTTGCTTTATCAGCGAGGTTTGTATCTCGTCAAACGGGCGGTCGTGTATATCTGCCAGAAGGCATATTTTGACCGGTGTATCAAATTGGTAAAATGTTTCTTTCATCTGCGGCTCCTTATATTTTCAAAGATAAGTATAGCACATACGGCAGTTATCGTCAACGGGTAATTTGTCGCGCGGGGCGTACAAATTCCTACAATGCTACTAATTATAACATTGATGTATAAAATGATATGTTGACTTAACATTGTATCGGTGATATACTTTATTCAGAAAGTGAGGCTTAGCTTATGAGCAGTGTAGATTTTTCAAGGCTGAAGAGATTTCGCACGCAAAGCGGTATGACGCAGGAGGAGCTTGCGGAAAAGCTTGGCGTTTCAAGGCAGGCTGTGGCAAAGTGGGAGAGGGGAGAGTCTGTTCCCGACATCGACTGCTGTATGAAGCTTGCGGAGATATACGGAGTAACGGTAGATATCCTTGTGAGAAGCTTTGGCAAGCAGGAACACACAGGCGACGGAAAGCACATCTTCGGACTTTCGCGCGTCAATTCAAAAGGACAGGTAACGCTGCCTGCAAGCTGCCGCAAGGTGTTTGACATAAAGCCGGGCGACACCATACTTGTACTTGGTGATGAGAACAAGGGCGGAATCGCTATGGTGAAGATAGGCGGCTTTATGGATGACCTGGGAAAGCTGATACACAAGGATAAGGAGTAAGAGAGATGCTTGCAGTTAAGACAACAAAACTTACAAAGAGATATAAAGACCTCACCGCAGTTGACGAGCTTGACCTTGAGGTTAAGCAGGGAGAGCTTTTCTCGCTGCTCGGTGTCAACGGTGCGGGAAAGACCACTACGATAAGAATGCTTTGCTGCCTTGCAAAAGCTACCTCGGGTGAAGCCTGCGTTATGGGCAAAAGCTGTGACAAGGACAAGGGAGATGTAAAGTCCATTGTTGGCATTTCTCCGCAGGATACCGCAGTTGCGCCGCGCCTGACGGTAAGGGAAAACCTGATGTTCATGTGCCGTGTTTACGGTTTTGACAAGCAAAAGTGCGTGCAGCGCACAGGTGAGCTTATCAGTAAATTCGGTATGCAAAAGGTCGCGGACAGCCGTGCAAAAACGCTTTCGGGCGGCTGGAAGAGAAAGCTTTCCATCGCTATGGCGCTTATAGGTGAACCGCAGGTGCTGTTTCTTGACGAGCCGACGCTTGGGCTTGATGTGCTTGCAAGGCGCGAGCTGTGGCGTGAGATAGAGTCGCTCAAGGGAAAGCTGACCATAATACTGACAACTCACTATATGGAGGAAGCCGAGCAGCTTTCCGACCGCATAGCGATAATGACAGGCGGCAGGATAGCCGCCCTTGGCACGCTTTCGGAAATTGAAAAGCAGGCAGGAGTGCAGGGGCTTGAAAACGCCTTTGTTGCCATTGTGGAAGGGAGTGTGCAGAAATGAACAGGATATTTGCTTTTACAAGAAGAAACATCATAGAGCTTTTGCGCGATCCTCTGGGGTATATTTTCTGCCTGGGTTTTCCGCTGATAATGCTTATAATAATGACCTTGGTCGACCAAAGTATTCCCAAAGAGGCTGTGACGGTCTTTCACATTGAAAATCTTGCTCCGGGTGTTGCTGTATTCGGGCAGATGTTCGTTATGCTTTTCACGGCGCTCAACGTTTCGACCGACCGCAGCGGCACGTTCCTTATGCGGCTTTATGCAACACCGATGACCGCGGCTGATCTCACCGCAGGCTACATTATCCCTATGCTTATCATCGCTGAAATACAGACGGTGATAACATTCGCGGCGGCTTTTGTGATATCTGTAATTATCGGCAGCACGCTGAGTATAGGCGGCATGATTTTATGTATGCTTACACTTATACCGTCGGCGCTGATGTTTATAGGCATCGGGCTTATCTTCGGTGTACTGCTTAATGAAAAGACAGCCCCCGGGCTTTGCTCGGTAGTCATTTCGATCGGTTCTTTCTTCGGCGGGATCTGGTTCGACGCGCAGCGCACCGGCGGTGTGATGCTGACGATATGCAAGTGTACTCCGTTTTTTTACTGCACAAGATCGGCAAGGTCGGCTATGGCACTCAGCTTCACGGGCGAAAGCTTTGTGCTGCCGCTTTTGATAGTTGTGATGTGCGCCGCTTTTATGATCGCCCTTGGGTGTTTGTCATTCTCAAAAAAGATGCGTGCAGACCTCGGATAAATAACTGCTCCCGTGCGGACAGCTCTGCGCGGGAGTTCCTTTTACTGTCCGAAAATCTGTACAGTAAAATTTAGACTTGATTTTTATGGGAAAGTGTGATATAATTATATAGGGTAAACTAAATATTGCTTTGTTAAAAATATAGACGAAAAGCAATTCAAATTTATAGAGATAAAGAACAAGGAAAAGACAAACAGTGGGGAGAAACAAAAATGAAAAAACAGTATATTTTTACCGAGCGAGCGCACCTGATGTGTCCGGGGATGTGCTTTGGTATCGCTGGTGTGCTTGACGCGCCCTGCGACAAAAGCCTCCTTGCACACGCTTTGGATGCAGTTACATATGCACACCCTTTTTTAAGGGCTGTTATTGGCTGCGAGAAGGAGAGCGATCGCTATTTTTATGCCGTTACGGATGAGGGCAGGGTGCAGCTGAAGGTTTTTGATTACGAGCTTTCGGGTCTTGAAGATCCGCTTGTGCGTGACTGCTTTGAACAGGCAGTCTGTAAGGAAACAGATCTTTTCAGTGAGGGTATGCTGCGCATTTTTGCGTGGCGAATGAAAGAGCAGACGTGCGTGCTGTTCGTTTTTCATCACCTGCTTGCAGACGGCAGGGGCGCGCTCGGTCTTGTGAAGGAATTCGCAGATATGTATGCGGGCGGCGAAAAGCCCGATACCGTGGAAGAAAGGCTTATACAGTCCGTTGATGACCTGCCGCGCGGCGCGCATATGAGCGGTATGAGCAGAATGCTTGTGAATATGTTCAATAAAAAGTGGCTCAAAGAGGGCAGTCATCTTTCGTATGATGAATACCGCGGATTTGCAGACAGTTATCTGAAAAACCACAGTGTTACGCATAGTGTTTCGGTCACCGAGCAGAGCAGGCTTGCTGAGCTGCTTGAGATGTGCAGGCAGCAGGGTGTCACGCTGAACGATTATCTGCTTGCAGATATGTTTGAAAAGCAGCGCGTGTTCAAGATCATAATCGCAAAGGACCTGCGCAGCCAGCTGGAGTGCTATCAAAGCGGCGCGCTCGGGAACTACTCGTCTGCGTTTACCGTTAAGCTGAAAAGGCGCGGGCGCAGCATATGGCATATGGCTCGCGCTGTGCATAGCGAGGTGCGTGACCGCGTTGCAGATATCAGCGCGCTTTGCCTTGTGCTGACGCTCTATGCGCTGATGGAGCCCGGTCTTATCGACGCATCAGCCGCTGCGGCACTCGGCGGCTTTGACAGCAAGGCGGCTGCTTCGGCAGGAAAAACGCTGCTTGGATACGAAAAGCCTGACGGCTGCTGCATAACAAATCTCGGAAAGCTTGAAAGCAAGACGCTGAAAGAGGCGATGTTCATTCCGCCTGCGTCACCTGCTATGCGCCTTACAAAAGGCATTGTGACGGTGAACGGGAAGATGTATACCTGCACCTTGGAAAGGAAATAATAGTACAAAAAAACGGACTGTATACTTACAGTCCGTTTTTTGTGTGCAGCGTACACGACCCCTGATTTATAGCAGGAGTGCATTTGCTCGGGTGGATAGTTCTCAGCAGTTGCCGATGTACACATATTTCAGCTTTTTGCGTGCGATATCAGCAAAGCGCTTTATCAGATCAATACTTGTAGCATCGCGGTCGCTCATTTTAAAGCGCGGGAAAAACCTTGTCAGGTGCAGGGGAGTTTCACCGCTTTGCAGGTCTGCGACCCAATCAACAAGGTCACGAAGCTCGTTTTCATCATCACTTACACCGGGCACGATAAGCGTAGTGATCTCAACGTGGCAAAACTGCACGGCGCGCCTGATGAACTGCTTTACTGTTTCGAGGTCGCCGCCGAGAACATCCTTGTAGGTTTGTGCGTTAAAGCATTTGAGGTCGATGTTCATCGCGTCGATGCAGCCCTGCAGCTCGTCAAGCACGCAAAGCTCCGCAGAGGCGTTTGTCACAAGAACGTTTTTCATACCTGCCTTTTTTACAAGCCTTGCTGTGTCGCGCACAAATTCGCAGCAGACAAGCGGCTCGTTGTAGGTGAATGCTGCGCCGATATTTCCCTGCGGTTTGTATTTCAGCGCAAGCTCGGCAGCCTTTTGCGGCTCAAGCTGACGGAGCTGTTCACCCATATTCATCGCCTGAGATGACCACGATATCTCGCTGTTCTGGCAAAAGGGGCAGCGCATATTGCACCCGCAGCCGCCAAAAGAGAGCACCATTGAACCGGGATAAAATCTTTTCAGCGGCTTTTTCTCTATAGGGTCAAGCGCGATCGCTGACACTTTGCCGTAGTGCTTTGGAACGACTTTTCCGCCCGTGCAGACCCTTGCACCGCAAAAGCCCGTCTGCCCCTCACGCAGACTGCAATGCCTGAAACAGACCTCGCAAATCGGCATTTACTCACGCTCCTTACTTGTGCCTGATGACTTCAAATCTATGAAGGACTATCGGCTCGTCCTGTCTGATGTTACCCTTCGCGCGCGCTATGCGGACCTGCTGCTCCGGGCTGTCCACGCCGTCAAGGTCGGGCAGGAGCAGACCGCGTCTGAAGCCGTTTGAAACGATAACTCCGTAGCGCTTTACATCAAGCTCGTCAAGCGATGAGATCTGCTCGGGCTCGTTCAGAACGTCAACATTGATCTCAAGCTGCGAAAGCTCGTCCTCGGTAATAGGGTCAAATCGGGGGTCGCGCGAGGCGGCGCTTATGGCGTTTGAGATTATCTCCTGCGCAACGCTCGGCTCGGTGGGTGCGATAGTGCCTATGCAGCCGCGAAGCTCGCCGTTTTTGTGTATAGAAACGAAAGCACCTGCACGGGTGTTTTTCATTTCATCGGGAGTGCCTTCGGGGAGCGCGAGCTTTTCCCCTGTTGTAACGTAGTGGGTGAGCGCCGCTTTTGCAAGCTCAACATAAGGATCTTTTCTTTGCGGATAGAACGTGCATACGCCGTAGCCGACACCTGTTACGTCCTCGTGCGAAAGCACCTTTGCATCGACCTTTGCGCCGTCAAGAGCCCCTGACATTATGATGAAAGAGCGATGACCGCACTCGGCTGCCTGCTCACAGAAGCTTTCATCAAAGTCCATAAGCTCGCCAAGCGCACCGCGCGCACAAACGTCGATTAGCCGTGCATCGTATTTCGGCCCCTGCGTATCAAAGCCATATGGACCGTGATCCTGAAGCTTGTGCGATAGATCGCCGCTTGCGATGTAGACGGCGCGCCTTTGAGTCTTTTCTACTGCTTTTGCGATAAGCTGACCGAAGCGATAATTATAATCAAACCCGAGCCACGAAAGCCCGACACGAAGCAGCTTGAAATCGAGGTCATGCTTTTCTATAAAGTAAAGCGGCACCATTGTTCCGTGGTCGAGCGCGGTGCTGCGTGCGCTGTCAGCAAACGCGGGAAAGCCCTCGCGCTTTGCAAGATCTTCAAGTGTCTGCGCAAGCTCGGTATCGTAGCTTTCCTCAAATCTCACCTGCGGCGCACGGAAATCGGCAAAGCTGCCAACGCCTTTTTCACCGCACGAGATATGAAATCCGTCACGGTACATTGGTGCGTGCGGGCTTGAAATAATGATAGTATCAGGCTTCAGCGCGGCGACCTGCGCGGCGATCTCGCGGTAGGAGTCTATCGTTTTTTGTACCTCTTTTTCGTTACCGCGCCCGACCTCTGCAACGATAAGCGGCGGGTGGGGCACTATAAATGCAGCAAGTATAGCCATAGCGGATCTCCTTTCAATTGCGTGGTTTCCTGCTACAATTATATATTACGGATCGGGTGCTGTCAAGGGCGGGTGACTACATTTTGATGTACCAGCCGCTGTATTTTGTCATTTCGGCAGTCGGCTCGCTTTTTGGTCTATCGTATGGCGAATAGATAAGCTTGTGATTGTTTGAAGATCCTTTGCTGCTTGTGCCGAACTCGACCTCGCGGCGATCATCGCTCACGCCGATGTACAGAAAATCCTTGTCAAGCACATTTTTGATGTCCTTGCTTATCACGGTAAAGTTATCTGCATCCTGCACATAGATATACTTTGTATCCTGCTCGGTATACTTTATAAAGTAGTCTGCGACTGCGGTGAATGAGCTTTGGCTTTTTTTCAGATCCCCAAGCATATCCTCCCGTGTGGACTCTTTGGGAACAAAAAAGTAAAAGGCTGCACCTGCGATAGCTGCGATAAGTATTGCTGTAAAAAGCATCTGTTTCATAAGATCATCTCCCTTTCTGTACTTTGCATAATAGCACTTTTTTGCCGCATCGGGCAGATTTTGTTGTGAGATGGGCGTATTCGCGGTGCGGATCGGCAAAAAAGCATTTCACCACAAAAAATAGTCAATTCACACCCCGGCGGAATTATTCGGCTGATTTGTGTGCTATGATATCATCAGACAAATATGAAGGGGCTGATACTATGTCTATCCTTGGCAGACTTATAAGGAGAAATATTACAGGCAAGCCGCTGCGCTCGTTCGCGATAATCATCGCACTTGCGGCATCAGCGTTTGCGATGCTTTTCTGCATAGCGGGCAGGGAGGCTCCCGAGCAGGCGATGCGTGAGAGGATGCTTGCGGCATACGGCGGTGCGGAGATGCTGGTAATGGACAGCAAGCGCGATCTGAAGCTTGATAAGGCGGATTTCCCCGAGGGAACGAAAATGTTTTTTCAGACAACGACCGACATCAGAGCCAAGTCGCAAAAGGGTGAATATTCGGCAACGCTGGGCAGCTTTGACAGCGCCTCTGCGGTGCAGTTCGGGCTTTGCGAAAGCGAGTATAACGCAGGCAGCGGAGTTATAATCTCACAAGCCTTTGCCAAAAAGGCAGGACTGAAGCAGGGCGACAGCGTGAGCATAACAGCCAACATAGCCCAGGGGGATAAGCCTGCAAAGAAGAAAACCCTGTCACTTAAAGTAACGCAGGTGAGCGATGACAAGTACTTGCGCCGCAAGGTCAACACGATATATGTAAGTATGGATACCTTTACCGCGCTGACGGGAACAAAGGGATACAGGACGGCGATGGTAGATCTGCCTGATGATGCTGATGTGATGCAGCTTTGTATTGATCTGCAAAAAAAATACGAAAAACACAAGTACACATTCGCGCCGCTCCTCACCGATGACCTGATGAATGAGATCAACAACCAGACGACTGTATTCTATCTTATCTTTGCAGTGATACTGCTGATGACGCTGTTTCTCACGTTTTCTATGTCGCGTCATATCGCAAACGAAAGGCTGTCATCTATCGGTACGCTTCGCAGCATTGGCGGAAGTATCCCAAAGACCTCGACGCTGCTTATCATCGAAAGCTCGGTATATGGACTTGTCGGCGGACTTATCGGCGCGGTCGGCTTTATGCTGTGCGGCAGCTTTGCGGTGACTGCTTTCTTCGGCTCGATAGGTGATTACAGCCTGCCGATATGGTGGTATCCGCTGTCGGTGCTGCTTGCGGTGATAATACAGATAGTCAGCCAGTCGGGCGCGCTGGTCAAGGCGGTAAAGACTCCCGTGCGCGATATAATATTCTCGTCAAGGGACACGGCTTATCATATCAGCGTTAAAAAGCTTATAATAGGCAGCGTGATGCTTGCAGCCGGCACGGTGATGGGAATGTTTGTGGAGGATACTATCCCGAGCATCGCGGCGATAACGCTTTTGTGCATTGGCTCGGTGATGGTAATGCCGATAGTTATAAAGCTTGTTTCGATGCTGCTTGTAAAGCTGTTTGCAGCGCTCGGGCTGCCGTGCGCAAAGCTTGCGGCAAACGAATGCTCTCACAAAAAGAGTGCTGTAACAAGCACGCAGCTCACGTTTATCGCGCTTGCGATAACAACTGCTGTGCTTATCACGGATTCTGCTATCAAGGGATCATACAGCTGCGATCACTACAATTATGATGTTGCTGTTGAGGTAGGCAAGCCGCTTGCGGAATGTGAGTTCATCACAAAGCTTGACGGCGTTAAGCGCTCGGAGATCAAAAGGGAAACGACATTTAATATGTCGGTAAACGGCAGCAAGAAAACCTATGTGGATATTGCCGCATACAGCGAGTTCAGAATGAATCGGATAATCGAGGGCATCAAGGCAGAGCCCGCAGATGGCGAGGCGGTTATGGGAAGCGATTTCGCAAAAAGGTACGGCGTAAAAAAGGGCGACACGATCAAGCTCGTTGATGAAGATGATTACTTTATTGATGAAAACGGCGTAAGCACACACCCTCAGTATACAATAAAGATCGCTGATATCTGCCCGGCCGTTTCAAGCTACGGCAACCTGCTGGTAGTGAACGGCAAGTGGTTCATCAGAGAGTTCGGAGATTTTGTGAATACTGTTTACGTTGACCTTTCACAAAAGCTGAACGTTGATGATCTCACAAATCAGGTGCAGGAAAGGCTGCCCGATGCGGATGTCGTCACGGCGCAGCAGAAAAGGGAAGAAAATGAAGAGGACAGCAGGAGCATTATGACCATTCTCTACTCGATACTTGCGGTGGGCTGCGTGCTTTCGCTGCTTGGCGCGGTGAGCAACGCGGTGATAGGCTTTGAACAGTCAAAGAGAAAATATGCGGTGCTGCACTCGGTAGCGGCGAGCAAGAAAAAGCTTTCAAAGCTGATACTGCTCGAAACGTTTTTCTCCTCGCTCACAGCATCGGTATTTGCGGTGCTTATGGGCACGATGCTGACTAAAATGATTGAAACAGCGCTTGACAACATCGGAGTAATAGTTTCTATCAAATACGACTTTTTGATGATAGCAACGTTTATTGCCGCAATGATCGCGGTGCTTATGCTTGCAGCGGTCAAGCCGATAGTCAGCCTGCGCAGAATGAACACAGCCGCAGAGCTGAAATACGAATAACGGAGGTAATGATATGAACAGCGTTATACAGATCAAAAATCTCAAAAAGCATTTCGGCTCGGGTGAGAACGAGGCGCTTATCTTTGACGGTGCAGACCTTGATATCGAAAAGGGCAGCTTTGTTTCGCTCACGGGTGCATCAGGCAGCGGAAAATCAACACTTTTGTACCTGCTTGGCGGGCTCGACCGCGATTTCACGGGCGATATACGGATAATGGGCAGAAGCATAAACGGCATGGACGACAAGCAGCTTTCAGACCTGCGCTCGTTCACGATGAGCTATGTGTTCCAGTTTTACAACCTTGTGGCAAATCTTACGGTCGAGGAGAACATTCTGCTGCCTATCGAGCTTTCGGGCAGAAAGGCAAAGGACTACAAAAAGCAGCTTGAAGATATTCTTGAAATAACGGGTTTGTCAAGCAAAAGAAAAAGCTTCCCTGCGCAGCTTTCGGGCGGTCAGCAGCAAAGATGCTCTATCGCAAGGGCGGTGCTTTCAGAGCCAAAGATACTGCTTGCCGATGAGCCGACAGGAAACCTTGATAAGAACTCGGGTGCGGAGATAATGAAGCTTTTCAAGCGCCTGAACGAAGAAAAGGGCATCACCGTTTTGCAGGTGACGCATTCTGACGAGTGTGCAGCATACGGCGACAGAATTGTAAAACTTTGCGACTACCGACTTGAAGATATTGTTTAGATATGGTATAATAAATGTATCTTCAATACCTGCTGTAAATCAGTGGTGACTTATTAAAAAATGAAAGGGCGGTGTGTGCTTTGAGGATCGCGGTGTGTGATGACGATACAGTTTTTGCGCGCGCTTTGTGCAAAAGGCTTGAGAGTCTGGGGCAGAGCGATATGCTGGTATGCGCTTTTTCAAGCGGCACCGACCTTGTGAGAGAGATATCCTCGGGCAGAAGGCTCGATGCGGTGTTTCTTGATATTGAAATGCCGGGGCTGAACGGTCTGGATGCGGCAAGGAAGCTGCGCGAGCTTGGCGGTGAGCTTTCGATAATCTTTCTGACGAGCCACACCGAGCTTGCTATGGAGGGCTACGAGGTAGATGCTCTGCGGTTTCTGCCAAAGGATTGCTCGGATAAAAAGCTTACCGAGTCCTTGCAGGCGATACAGCGCGAGCTTGCTGCCAAGCCCAATGTGGTCATCAGGCAAAAAGGGGAGGAGTATGTGGTTCCTCCCGATAAGATAATACTTGTGCAGGCAGACAACAACACGGTGCATTTTACAATGTGCGGCGAAACGATAAGTGCAAGGATGAAGCTGACGCAGGCACTTGAAATGCTGGAAAAGGCATCGCAGGAGTTTGTTAAGGTACACCGCTGCATAATAGTCAACCTGCGCCATGTAAGCAAGTACAATGCAAAGGAGATAATCCTTGACAACGGCGAAACGGTACCGATAAGCAAAAGCTGCGCGGGCGAGTTCAAAGAGAAGATGTTTGAATTTGTCCGTATAAGCGCAAGATAGGAGCGTGCAGGAATGAAGGCTCTTACCTATTTGCTGTTTTATACGATAGGCTTTGTTCAGGCTTTCGGCGCGTGCTTTATGATAAAGAACGTCTTTCGCTGGAAGATAAGAAAATATATGCTGTTTTGCGCACTATGCGGTACATTCACGTTTATGTACTGCTTTTTGCCGTTTTTGCTCGGTTCAAGCAGTGTCGCTCTGAACGATACTATACTTGCTGCTGTGTATGTGCCGCTGATCTGGCTGGTACTGACAGACCGCTCGCTAAAAAGTCTTGCGGCGAGCTTATCGGGATTTGTGTTTGTTTCAAGCACGAGCGCGGTGCTTATCCAGCCCGTGAACCTGTTGATAAGCTTTGCAGCAAAAAGCACTGATTCGGCTTTGCTGACCTATATGATAACGCTTATCGCGCAGCTTGCAGCGCTGGGGTTTATCGTGCTTATCGGAAAGCTCGGCAAAAGCAGCATAAGCGAGCCGATGGGCATATGGAACATAATCTTTATCTCGCTGCTTTCGTTTGGTATGTTTGAGCTGACGATGAACGCGTTCGGCAGGGAGATGACAGCGGATAGGTCATCGGCAAGCGCGGTAGTTATATCTGTTCTTTCGCTGGCGTTTCTGACGGTTGCGGTCGTGATGACAGTAAAGCTGACCGAGAGCCGCTATTACAGCACGCTCAACAGCATCAACGAGAGCTATCTCAATGCGCAGAAGGACTACTACGAGATAAAACAGAACTCGGATACGGAGATACGCCGCATACGCCATGATATGAAAAACCACCTTATCTGCATAAGAGAGCTTGCCGCGCAGGGCAGATATGACGAGCTTGAAAGCTACATCAGCGAGATAAGTGAAAAGGTCAGGGACGCTGACAGGCTTATACACACGGGCAGCGGAATAATAGATGCGATAGTTAACGAGAAAGCTGCGGCTGCAAAAAAAGCAGGTGCGCAGTTTGAATGGGAGGGCACTATCAGCGGGCTTGAGATATCGGCGGTGGATAGCTGCACGCTGGTCGCTAATCTTCTTGATAATGCACTTGAGGCGTGCGATAAGGTCGATGTTGCAAAGAGATTTATTTCATTAAGCTTCAGGCGCAGCGAGCATTTTCTGCTGATGACGTGTGAAAACTCTGCGGCGAGAGTGGTCGAGCTTTCGGGCGGCAGACCGCTTTCAACAAAGTCGGATAAGGCTAATCACGGCTTCGGACTTGAAAACATCGAGCGCTGTGTTAAAAAATACGGCGGCGAGCTGAAGCTGTCAAGCGAGGAGCGCGGCGGTCAGGCGGTGTTTACTGCGCAGGCGATAATCCCGCTTTGATATAACCTGAACGAATAGTATGCTATTTGCTATAAGTATTTGCAATATTCCCGGGCGTGTGATATACTCTAATCAATGACATAACAAACATACAGGAGGTATCACAATATGCTTGGAAATTTCACCTATCACAACCCTACAAAGCTGTATTTCGGAAAGGACGCTGTGGACAGCCTTAAAGGCGAGCTGAAAAACTACGGTGACAATGTTCTGCTCGTTTACGGCGGCGGCTCGATCAAGAAAAACGGCATCTACGACAGGATAAGCGCGATACTCAAGGAGTGCGGAAAGAACGTTGCCGAGGTCGCAGGCGTTATGCCAAATCCGACATCCGATAAGCTCAAAGAGGGGGTAAAGATCGCTAAGGATCACAAAACCGACTTTATCCTTGCTGTCGGCGGCGGCTCGGTGTGCGACTATTCAAAGGCTGTATCGGTCAGTGTTCACTGTGATGACGATCCGTGGGACAAGTATTTTGTCAGCTTTGAAGAGCCAAGCTGTGAGATAGTGCCCGTAGGGTGCGTTCTTACAATGGCAGGCACAGGCAGCGAGATGAACGGCGGATCGGTCATCACCAACCACGAGGCAAAGCTGAAGATAGGTCACGTTTTTGGTGACGAGGTAATGCCGAAGTTCTCGATACTTGACCCTGTTTACACGATGACGCTGCCGAAATATCAGATGTGCGCAGGTATCTACGATATTATGAACCACATCTGCGAGCAGTATTTCTCGGGCGAGGACGACAACACGAGCGATCACATCAGCGAGGGCCTTATGAGATCGCTTATCGTATCAAGCCGTGCGGCTGTCAAGGATCCGCAGGACTACGAGGCGCGCTCGAACATTATGTGGACGGCGACCTGGGCGCTCAACACGCTGATATCAAGAGGCAAGACGACCGACTGGATGGTGCATATGCTTGGTCAGGCAGTCGGCGCATACACCGATGCAACTCACGGAATGACGCTTGCGGCTGTTTCATTGCCGTATTACAGATACATCATGCCATACGGACTTAAAAAGTTTGCACGCTTTGCGGTGAATGTGTGGGGCGTATCTGCGCAGGGCAAGAGCGATGAACAGCTTGCCCGTGAAGGACTTGACGCAATGGAGAGCTGGATGAAGGAAATGGGACTTGTTATGAACATTTCCGAGCTTGGTGCAAATGCAGATATGATAGAGGGTATTGCAGATGCCACGCTTATCCTCAGCGGCGGATACAAGCAGCTTGATCGCAGCGAGGTAGTGGATATCCTCAAAGCAAGCCTTTAAGATGAACGTGCCTTAATAAAACTTTTCATATAGTTTGACAAAAAGCAAAAGCTCGCAGACCGATAAGGGTTTGCGAGTTTTTGTTTGTATTTATTCTATTTCTTCTCTCCACTCGTCACTGATGTCAGCACAGCTTCCGCACATACGAGCCTCCTTGACAGCCCTGCCTACGCCGCGGAAAAGCTTTTTTGTACCCTCGGCGCTTGCGGTGTAGTTTACAGCCCTGCGTGCGTCAATGCCGATGCTTTGGGCAGCTTCAACAGAGTCGATATTTGCACCGATGAAAAGAAATTCCCAGCCTGCGCCCTCTTTTTGCTTTTCGATAAGCCTTTTGACCTCCTTGTGCGAGAATTTAACGCTTGCGTTCTCCATTCCGTCTGTGGTTATCACAAACATCGTCTTTTGCGGGATATCCTCCTTGCGCGCGTACTTGTGGATATTTGCGATGTGCTTGACCGCATCGCCTACCGCGTCAAGCAGCGCTGTGCAGCCCATAGGGGCGTAGTCATCGCGGGTAAGCTGCTTGACATTTTCTATGGGGACTCTGTCGTGGATAACGCTCGAGGTCTCGCTGAACATCACAGTTGAAACAAGTACAGGTGTGCCTGATTCCTTCTGCTGCTCGATCATAGTGTTGAAGCCCCCGATAGTGTCATCACGCAAAGGTGACATCGAGCCGCTGCGGTCGAGGATAAATACCAGCTCGGTCACGTTGTTGAGAGTCTTTTCAGCAGTCTTTTTCATAGTGATCCCTCCTTGATGGTCTTGAGTTGTTTTTTGTTTACAGCTACATAATAGCACACTTTCAAGAAGGGATGGTCGCTTTGAAAGCGACATTTTTTCAGCAGCCGATAAGCGACTGGTCAAAGGCGAAAAGTGCCTGGTTTATCACGAAGATATCGTACTGCTTATTGATGATGAAATACTTGATGATAAGATCGCCCTTCAGGCTGTCAGAGAGGCTGTAGCCTGCTTTGGCGAGCAGGTCCTGTGTCTGCTCAAGGTCAAGCTGCAGGGCGATAGCAAATGCAAGCGCGGTCTGTTTCTTCGGCTTGTAGTTGACATCGCTGCGTATTTTTGAAAACAGCTTGCGGTCGATATTTGCCTTGCGGTATGCCTGCACATCGGTCATACCGCTTTGGTCGATAAGGCGCAGAAGCATTTGTGAGAATGATTCATCACGGCTTTTGAGAAAATCATCAAGGCTTTGTGTGGGAGCAACTGCACCGCAGCTTTGTACAAGTACAGGCTCATCGCACATAGGCGTATCTTCTGCTTCCTCAAGTACGCTTCTTTCTCTTATCGGGACTGCACCTGCTTTTGCAGCCCTTGCACCGAAGAAGCTGTGCTTTGCTTTCAGCGGCTTTGGGAGATTGCCGTCAAGGAAATCGTTTATCCCCTCAAAAAGTCTGCCGTCGATATGAAATGCACTTTTTGAGTATAGAACGAGCGTGACGGTCATATCATTCTGCGAGAGAAACTTTTCGATAGAATTGACAGCGACCTGCAGCGCTTCGTCCTTTGGGTAGCCGTATATGCCCGATGATATCAGCGGGAACGCCACGCTCTCGCAGCCGTTAGCCGCTGCAAGCTCAAGCGAGTTTTTATAGCAGGCTGTAAGCTGCTCGCGCTCGCCGTTTGTGCCGCCCTGCCAGACAGGTCCAACGGTGTGTATAACGTGCTTGCAGGGCAAGTTATAGCCGCCTGTGATCTTTGCTTCGCCCGTTTTGCAGCCGCCAAGAGTGCGGCACTCTTCCAAAAGTCCGCTGCCAGCTGCACGGTGTATCGCGCCGTCCACTCCGCCGCCGCCCAGCAGCGAGGAGTTTGCCGCATTAACGATAGCGTCTGCGCGCACCTTTGTAATATCTCCCGTGATTATGTTAAAAGGCATATCGTGACCTCCCGTTCTTTCTTTGATGTAGTATATCAGATCCATTTTGTCGTTTATTTTCTCCACCTTGCCTGTTCGCTTGTAGCCAAGCTTTTCGTAAAGATGACAGTTGCCCTGCTCTTGCAGTATCGTTTCGAGCGACCAATCGTGCTCGCCGTGAATATGCTCTGCAAGCTTTATCGCTGCCTGTGCATAGCCTTTGCCGCGATGACGTTTTGCTATGAAAATCGGAGAAAGCCGCTTTGCAGTCCCTTGCACAACTACTCTCAATGCGCCTATCCTTTCGCCGCCGCTGACTATGAAATAGTAAAAGCTGCCGTCTTGCAGGCGCGACTGCACTTTTTCGACACTTTCGCAGGCAGGGTTTGTTTTAAAGTCCTGATATTTTTCCAAAAGATCGGCAAAAGCATCTGTCTGCATTTGCCGGAGCGCCTGCGCGTCGCATACATCTATTCGTATCAGATCCACAAAATCATCTCCAAAGGTTTCTAAAACAATCATACACCAAAACGCGCTGCAAATCAATAGAAACTTTCCTGAAAAATATTTACATCGGGATACGAAAAGGATATAATTAGTGTGTATAGTATGTTCAAAGGGGGCGAGATAAAATGGCATACAAATTTCTGGTGGTCGAGGATTCCGCGCAGATACGCGAGATGATAGGTGACTACTTTGCGGCGAAAAGCGGCGGAGAAATTGAGCTTGATTTTGCCCAGACGGGTGACATCGGGCTTGAAAAGGTTTACGCCTGCGAGTATGACCTTGTGCTGCTGGATATTATGCTGCCCGGTGCATCGGGCTTTGAGATATGCAGACAGCTGCGCAGCAAAAGCGGCTGCCCGATCATATTCATCACGGCGCTTGGAAGGCAGGACGACATTCTGCACGGCTACGAGCTTGGCGCGGACGATTACATTGTCAAGCCGTTTTCGCTTGCGGCGCTGCACGCAAAGTGTCTTGCGCTGGTCAAAAGGGCAAAGGGTATGATGTTTTCGCAAAGCGTTATGCGGTGCGGAAAGATAGAGCTTGACCCTTTGAAAATGACTGTGAGCGTTGACGGGCAGCAAGTAACGCTTGCGCCGAAGGTGTATTTTCTGCTAAAGCTGCTTATGGACAACAAGGACAGGGTGATGAGCAGGGACACCATTATCACAAAGGTGTGGGGTTATGATTTTGACGGCGACGAGAGAGTTGTTGATAACCACATCAAAAAGCTGCGCAAGGCGCTTGGCAGCGAGAGCAAGCGTGTCAAGACGGTTTTCGGCGGCGGCTACAAGCTGACTGAAGCATAACAAAAAGGAGCAGAATGATGAAAAAGACACGTACTATACAAAAACCAATTTTTAAAAAGATTCTTCTCAAAAGGCTGATGATAGGCTTAATAATTGCAGCAGCGGTGTTTACAGCGGCGCTTATCACAGCGACCTTTGTTTACAAAAGTTATATTTACGATGAGGGTCAGGAAAAGGCAATTGCACTGGAAGTCTACATTGATGCGCAGCTTGCCTATTACGAAAAAGGCGAAAGTCCATACCCCGATATCGACAGCCTTATCATTGATGCGAACAGCCATCTGGTCGATCAAGCGAGCTTTGACGCGGTCGAGAACAAGCCGTACATTGCCTGCAGGCTGCTTGACAAGGATAAAAACGTTGTTGGAAATTCATCGTGGCTGTTCAAGCTGAAGGTAACAGGGGATGATGAGCAGGATTCGGAGCGTGTTTTTCTGTGTCACCCCGATGTATACGATGAGGTCTATGAAGCTGTTGAGAAGTACAATAAGAAAATCGATTCGCTGTCTGACGATGACAGGCAGTACGGCATATTTGTCAACGAGGCGTATCTTGACGGAAAGTATTTCTATCCTCGTTTGAGTATCAGGTCAATAAGCAATGATGATTTCTATAAAAACGGGCTTGGTGACTGGCAGGAGGAAGAGGCGGTGGAATTCTATCCAAAGGACACAAGCTCAATGGAGTATGTGGAGTATAAGGACAAGGAAACGCAGCTGTATTTTACTGCCTGGGAAGATCACACCGACGCAGCTGTTGAAAGCGCGCTTGATGAATATGTCAAGGATAAGAGATATGACGATGAATATAAAAACGTGTTTGTGTTTTCATATCCGTACTTTTCGCGGCAAGGTTCGGTCACTCCGCAGTACACGCTTGTCTGTGCGTTTTCGTATTCATTCGTAAAAAGGTTTTCTATGCTTGTATGGATCTGCGCAGCGGCAGCATTTATTATATCAGTGCTTATTGCATTTATCAGCTCAAAGCTTTGCTATGCGGACAGAAAGGCGCAGTACGAGATATTCACCGCGCGGCGCGAGACGACCAACGCTATGGCGCACGATCTTAAAGTGCCGCTTACGGCGATGTCGGGTTACGCAGAGATGCTGCGTGAGGATATTGATCCGCAAAAACGGCAGCACTATCTTGATATGATATCATCAAGCGCCGAACAGATGAACAGGATAGTTACGGACATACTTGAGCTTGCAAAGACAGAATCTGACGTTAAGGCGCTTGACATACAAAGTGTGGATGTGCGCGAGGTCTGCACGCAGATAGTTCAGGAGCTTGACGCGGCGTTTGCGAAAAAGAGTATGAAATGCACTGTAATGGGTGGAGAGATACAGATAAAGGCTGACAGGCAGCTTTTTACGCAGGCGGTGACTAACCTTATGCACAACGCGCTTGTGTACTCAAAGCAGGGCAGCGAGGTAGACATAACGATAGACAGCAGGCAGCTGCGTATCGAGAACGTGCCAAAAAGTATGCCAAATACCGAGCCTGACGAGCTGATGAAGGCATTTGTCAAGGGCGATTCTTTCCGCGGTGAGAACTCGGGCAGCGGTGTGGGGCTTGCAGTTGCAAATCACGATTTGCAGCGAATGGGCTTTACGCTGACGATCGAAATGACCGATGATCGCTTTGCAGCCGTTTGCAGATTCAAATAAGCACAAAAAAGAGCCGACATAAAATCGGCTCTTTTCATATGTGTTGAAATTACTTTGAGGAATCATCAGACGATGCATCAGCGTACTTTGCAGCAAGCTCGTTGATCTTGCCGCTTTCCTTCATCTTCTTGATGCTCTTGTTGATCTGGTCGAGCAGCTCCTTGTTGCCCTTCTTTACAGCGATAGCATATTCCTCGTTGCCAAACTGGTCGTTGTCCTCAACTATCTTCAGTCCCTTGTTGTCCTTAACATACTTGTCAGCTGTTGCGGAGTCGATAACTACAACATCGCACTTGCCGTTTACAAGCTCAAGAACAGCCTCTGTACCCTTTTTGAATGACTGGTAGCTGAAACCGAGATCCTTAACGCAGGTCTCGCCTGTGTAGCCCTGGATAACAACTATCTTCTTGCCCTGCATATCCTTTGCCTTGCTGATATCAGAGTCTTCCTTGACTATCATGACCTGCTTTGCGTTGTAGTACGGCTCGGAGAAATCTACCTTCTCTTTTCTTTCGTCGGTAACTGTCATACCTGCAATAGCAGCGTCGATCTTGCCGTTGTCAAGGGCAACGAGCAGCGAGTCGAACTCCATATTCTCGATCTTTGCTTCCTTGTTGTTGTCATCGCCTATCTGCTTTGCGATAGCCATATCTATACCGTCGAACTCGCCGATAACGCCCTTTGATACAACATACTCAAACGGCGGGAACTCTGCATTTGTACCGAACTTGATAGAACCCTTTTTGTCGCCCGAGCTGCTTGAATTGCTGCAGGCTGTGAATGTGACTGCCATAAGTGCTGCGGCAGTGACCGTACTTAAAATCCTTGTGAACTTCTTCATAATACCATTACTCCTTAACTTTATTATTATCATAAGGCTGTGACGCCCGATATACTTATTTAAGCACGCTGCTCAAAAACTTCTGCGTGCGCTCGTTCTTGGGATCGTCAAAGATCTCGCCGGGCTTTCCGCTTTCCATTACAACGCCCTGATCCATAAACAATACCCTTGTGCCTACTTCCTTTGCAAAGCCCATTTCGTGCGTAACGACTACCATAGTCATTCCACTCTTGGCAAGGCTTTTCATAACATCGAGCACCTCGCCGACCATTTCAGGATCAAGTGCTGATGTGGGTTCGTCAAAAAGCATTATTTCAGGCTCCATAGCAAGCGCCCTTGCAATAGCGACACGCTGCTTCTGACCGCCCGAGAGCTGTGAGGGATAAGCGTCTGCCTTGTCTGCAAGTCCGACCTTGCCAAGCAGCTCTATTGCCTTGTCGTGTGCCTGTTCTTTGGTCATCTTCTTGAGCAGTACAGGTGCAAGCGTTACATTTTTAATTATCGTCAGATGCGGGAAAAGATTGAAGTGCTGAAACACCATTCCCATCTTCTGTCTTATCCTGTTTACATCGACCTTGGGATCGTTTATCTTCTCGCCGTCGATGAATATCTCGCCGTCGGTCGGCGTTTCAAGCAGGTTAAGGCATCTCAGGAAGGTGCTTTTGCCTGAGCCTGACGGACCGATAACAACAACGACCTCGCCTTTATTGATATGCTCGTTGATACCGCTTAAAACCTCAAGGTCGCCAAAGGTCTTTTTCAGATTTTTAACAGTGATCATATGTGCCAGCCTTTCCGTTACCTTGCGTCTGATTTGCGCAGCTTCTTTTCAAGCAGTCCCAGACATATCGTAAGTATCTTTATTATTACAAAGTAGATGACCGCAGTTGCAAGCAGCGGCATAGCAGCTTCAAAGGTCGCGCTCTTTACAAAGTCGCTGGCCTTCTGGATATCCATAAGCCCGACGTAACCGACTATCGCGGTTTCCTTGATAAGCACGATGAACTCGTTGCACAGCGCAGGGAAGATGTTTTTCAGCGCCTGCGGTATGACTATATGCGTCATAGTCTGACGTCCGTTAAGACCGAGCGAGCGCCCTGCCTCTGTCTGCCCTTTGTCGATGGACATTATTCCCGCACGGATTATCTCCGAAACATACGCGCCCGAGTTGATGCCGAACGCTATCGAGGCGATTATCCATTTTTCAAGGTCGACCGATGCGAAGATAACAAAGTAGATTATCATCAGCTGCGTTACTGACGGCGTGCCGCGGATAACGTCTGTATATATCTTGCCTAAGATCTTTAGCGGTTTATGCTTTGAAAGATTGCAAAGCGCGATAATAAATCCTATGATTATGCCGATGATGACAGCAAGCAGCGAAACTTTGAGCGTCAGCAGTATGCCGTCGATAAACAGCTTGTATCTGTCCTCACGGATAAATGTTTTTTCAAATGATTCCTGAAAACCCGAAAACCACGAAAGGGTTGTTATCATATCCACGTTATTCCCCGACCTTAACTATATTATAATTATTTCCATTAACAGCATTCATAGACTTAATTGTAGCATACAAGCTTGTTAAAGTCAATAGCAATAATAACGAAAAAAGCACTGCTCGGGTATAAGATAATTGGCGCATTTACGCTATTTCTCAAAAAAAGTCTGCGCGGGTGGGCACAGACTTTCAGAAAAACACTCTTACCGCGGCAGCTGACAGCACAAAGCCGCACATATCCGCAAAGCACGCACCTGCGAATACAGCGGGGTATGCTTTTTGTTTTATCGCGGCAAAGTAGACCGAGATGGTGTAAAAGGTCGTTTCAGTCGACCCCATTATCACACTTGCCACGCGCCCTGCAAAGCTGTCGGGCGGGACTTTTGACAATGTATCTTCAAGCACGCAAAGAGCGCCGCTCCCCGAGAATGGACGGATGACCGCAAGGCTTATGCACTCGCGCGGAAAACCGAGAAAGCTCGTCAGGGGAGAAAGGGTATCTGCGATGATCTCGACCGCGCCCGATGCCGAAAACATTCCCACGGCTGTCATTATAAGTATCAGCGAGGGGAGTATCTCAAAGACGGTCAGCAGGCTTTCGCGCGCACCGAGCATGAATTCCTGCGCGATATCCACACGCTTTACCACACCTGCAAGCAGTATAAAGGTTATGACCGCTGGTACGAATATCTCACTTGATCTCATTTTTCTTTCCTTTCAGGTTTGTCATGCTCACCGCATACACTACGATGCACCCGCAGACAGCCGAGATAAGCGACACTGCGATTATCGGCAATGTAACGTCGAAAGGTTCGGCTGCGCCGTACTTTGCACGCAGCGCACCGACAGTTGTGGGTATCAGCTGTATCGACGCGGTATTGAGCACCGTTAGCATAGCGATACTGCGCGCGGTGTATCTGCTGCGGTTTTTCGCCATGCCTTTTACCGCTGCGATGCCAAGGGGAGTTGCCGCATTTGCTATGCCGAGCATATTTGCGGTGATGTTCATGCTGATGTTTTGCAGTGTTTTTTCATCACAATGCTTAAAGAGCCTTTTTGTGATGGGGGAGAGCAGACGCTCAAAAATACGGGTGATGCCTGCCTTTTCGGCTACGCGCATAAGTCCGCCCCAGAGCGCCATAGTTCCCGCAAGATAAAGCGCAAGCTGCAGGGCATCGGAGCAGGAGCTTATCGCGGCATCTGACAGCTGTGCCGTGTTGGACAGGCTTATCGAGGAGAAAACGGAAACGGCACAAAGCGCGGCTGCAATTATTCCGATCAAATTATTCACTCTCCATTTATTAACAAATGTTAAACTTTTTCTATTTTCTTGAAAGTTTAGTGATAATACTTGACTTTTTTCAATTGTATTGTTATAATTATATTACGAAAATGAAGTGTTAGAAACTTTTTTCGCAGATAAGGGGATGTATTTTATGAAGTCAACAGGTATTGTGAGAAAAATTGACGAACTTGGAAGGATCGTTCTGCCAATCGAGCTCAGAAGGACTTATGATCTTGCAGAGAAAGATGCTGTTGAGATCTATACAGATGATGATAAGATCATTCTGAAGAAGTTCCAGAGAGCGTGCATTTTCTGTGGAGAGGCTGACGGAGTTATCGAGTTCAAGGGCAGGACTGTTTGCGAGAAGTGCGCAGCAGAGCTTGGCAAAAAGTAAAACAATACAGGCAAGGTGAGTTCTTCTCACCTTGTTTTTTTATCTATATGCCTGCAAAATAAAAAAGATACCAAAGCAAGAAGTTTTGGTATCTTTTTATTTCAGTATAAGTTTTTTGAATTCTTCCTCGCTGTAGCGGTATACGCTCATACTCAAATGCCTGCCTGATTTTTCAAAGCATTGCAGTTTTGCACGGCCGGTGTACTCCCAGAAGGTCCAGTCAACGTCATCATCGGGCTGGGAGAAATTGCTTTCGTACCATATCATACAGTCGGAAAACTCGCCTTTGATGTATTTATCATAGGCAGTCTTTGAACATTTGATGATCGGTGCTGCACCGCAGGATCTTTTTACAGCATTGACAAAGTCACGAAGATTGGTGCCTATCTTGTTCACGCTCGGCGAGAAGATACGTGCCAGAAGCCCCGGGCTGACCTCGACAACGGGCAAAAGGCGCCCTGTCATATCGCCTGCGGCAGACAGAAAGTTTTCCGCCTGCGCTTCGCCGTCAGAATTAAGGTCGAAAACGTGCATCGCACCGACAGGCAGTTTGCTCTTTTTGCAGCTCTTCCAGTTTTCCTCAAACTCATCATCAACGGAGTTTGTCGATCTCGTCGCGCGCAGGTAGCACATCTGTATATTCTGCCCGCCGAACTTTGACCAGTAGATCTGCCCGCATTTGCTGTCCATAACAGGTCCGCGCACGGGGTAGTCTTTCTTTTTGGGTTCGTTGAACCATATCTGCCCCGACCACAGCAGCACACCAAGCTCGATAAGCAGCACAACAAGGCACAGCGCGATAAGCCGCACCATAAGCTTGCGCAGTATGCTTTTTCTTTTACGCGGCTTTTCGGCAGGCTCCTCCTCGGGGCTCTCCTCCTCAATGGGATAGCCTTGCTCGTCGATCTCGATACTGTATTTTATTTTTTTGTTATTTGCTCTTTTCATTTGCAGCCGATCCCTTGTCTATAGCTGCCTGCTGCTGCGAGAGGTACTCAAAGTTATAGCTTTCAAGCAGCTTGTTTACCTGCTCGGTGATCTCGGCAAAGGCTTTCTGATTGCAGCATTTTCCGCTTGCGCCCCTGTTACACTCGCCGTCGGGAGCAAGACACCTTGAAAAGCAGTATGTACCCTCTATCGCCTCGACGATAGTTTTCAGAGAGATCTCTTTTGGAGCTTTGTTTATCTGGTAGCCGCCCTGAACACCCTGATATGATCTGACGATATCAAGTGAAACGAGCTTTCTCAATATCTTCACCGCAAACCGCAGGGGAACCAGTGTGTTGGTCGAAATGGTCTTTGCATCAAGCTTGCTGCCTGTTTTGCAAAGCTCCGATACGATGCGCACGGCATAGTCGGTTTCGAGTGTTATATACATATGATGTACCTGTTCCTTTCGTTAATCAAGATAATCTCTTACCTTGTTGCTCCTGTTGGGGTGACGCAGCTTGCGCAGTGCTTTTGCCTCTATCTGTCTTATTCTCTCACGGGTAACGTTGAACTTCTTGCCCACTTCCTCAAGAGTTCTCGATCTGCCGTCCTCAAGACCGAAACGCAGACGCAGCACCTGCTCCTCACGCTCGGTGAGGGTAGAGAGAACCTGATTTATCTGTTCTTTGAGCAGCACAAGTGATGCGGCTTCAGCCGGTGCGGGAGCATCATCATCGGGGATAAAGTCGCCCAGGTGAGAATCCTCCTCCTCGCCGATAGGTGTTTCAAGCGATACGGGATCCTGTGCGATACGCATTATCTCGCGCACTCTTTCAACGCTCATGTCAAGCTCCTCGGCTATCTCCTCGGGTGACGGGTCGTGACCGTTCTTGTGCAGCAGCTGTGAGGATGCTTTCTTGACTTTAGTTATTGTTTCCACCATATGCACAGGTATTCTGATAGTTCTTGCCTGGTCGGCGATAGCTCTTGTGATAGCCTGTCTTATCCACCAGGTCGCATAGGTCGAGAACTTGAAGCCTTTGGTATAGTCAAACTTTTCTACCGCCTTGATAAGACCCATGTTGCCCTCCTGGATAAGATCAAGGAAGCTCATGCCGCGTCCGACATATCTTTTTGCGATAGACACAACAAGTCGCAGGTTAGCCTCGGCGAGTCTTTTTCTTGCCTTGGATGCCTCTTTTTCGTTGTTGCTTGCCATGCTTTCTGCAAGCTGTATCTCTTCCTCACTTGTCAGAAGCTTAACGTTGCCTATCTCCTTGAGGTAGATCTTTACAGGGTCGTCGATCGCAACGCCGTCGGTCGAAAGAGAGATGTCAACATCAGTCTGCTCGATATCCTCCTCGGGATTGGAGATATCAAGTGTTTCATCAATGACGATATCATCAATGATCTCGATATTAAGGCTTGCGCAGATGTCATAGAAATTGTCCATCTGTTCAACATCGTAAGCAACCTTTTCAAAGGCATCTGTGATCTCTTTGGTGGTCAGTTTGCCTGTTGCCTTGCCGTGTTCCATAAGGTTGTCCATTATCTGCTTCTTGTCACTCATAAAAATGCTCTCCTATCTGAATTAAAAATAATAAACCTGTTAAATATGCGGCGTATCGTCAGTATGGGCACTCATACTGCTCATCGTCCTCCCACGCACTTGATCCGTCGGGTTCACCGACGTACAGCACTTTATCGTCGCGGATAATAAGTGCAAGCCCGTGTTCGGGCTCCCATAAGCACTGTGCCTCGACGGTATAGCCGATGCCTTCGCCCTCGGGCTCGAATATATAAAGGATGGGCTCGGATATGTATCTGAGAATATCCCTGCCCGAAATATCCTCGGGGATATTTGTGTTTATTTTCTCGTCGATATCGGGGTAGATGTCTGAAAAATCGCCCCACTGCTCACGCATAAAATTGCAGTAGGCAACGGCTCTTTCACAGAACGTATCTATCATTTCATCACTTAGATCCACAAGATGTTCTGCGCATTTTTCTGCATAGCCGGGGTCAAGGTCGGCATCGCGGTCGATCTCTACCTCGATCTGTCCGCCGAAAAGCGGTACGTCAAGCGTTCCCGAAAGAAAGCAGTCGTCCATCTCGTGAAGGTCTTTTATAAGTCCCATTTTGGCTCCTCCTTAATCACCGTTCTTTTTGCGGTGCCGTTCAAGGTCTTTCAAAAAGCTGTCGTTATCATTGACGGATATCCTGCTGCTTTCGTTTTCTCTGAACGACCTTATTACCTCGATATAGTCGCGGCAGACATTTTCATCGACCGAAAGCTGTTTGTATTTTTCGATCATACCCACTATCCTGCCGACCTCGTCGGGTGAAAACTCCTCGTTGAAGGATGACAGCGAGTAGTCCTGCATAGCCTGTATCTTCGCGCAGAGGCTTTCAAAAACGCGCCTGTTGAAGTCGGTCACGAATTCCTGCGGGGCTATCTTTTCGCGGATATCGTTATACCTGTCGGGGTTTGCCCACAGGTAGTAGATTATGCCCTGCTCGGCTTTGTCCTCACGCGGATGGTCAAACGCCTCGGGGTTTACAGCATCGCGCTTTTTATCGGTAAAGGTGACCTCCTTGCGCCACTGTGCCGACTCTGCCTGCCTGCGCGCCTTGCGCCTGCGTGCATCGACCTCCTGCCTGATAGCCTCTTTGCTGACGTTAAGCTCTGCGGCAAGTTTTGATGAATAGATATCCCTCTCAACAGGTGAGCTTAAAGATGCGATAACGTCATAAGTTTTTTTGAGGTAGTCTATCTTCCCGAGGTCTGTGCTTGTATCAATTCCCTCACGGCGTTTGTTAAGCTCGTACTCGACAGCGCCCTGCGTTTGTTTAAGAAGATTTTTAAAGCGTACGGCTCCGAATTTGTTAAGGTATTCATCGGGGTCTTTTGCGCCGTTCATTCTGACTATCGTAGTTTTCAGTCCCGTGCTTTCAAGAAGCTTTATTGCCTTTGATGTAGCCTTTTGCCCTGCCTCGTCCGAGTCGTAGCATATCATGATATGGTCTGCATAATTGACCAGCATACGCGCCTGACGCTCGGTGAGCGCAGTTCCGCATGAAGCCACGGCGTTTTCAAAACCCGCCTGGTTGAGCGAGATAACGTCAAGGTTGCCCTCGCACAGAATTATCTGCCGCTGCTTGACCGCTGCATTCTTTGCAAAGTTGAGCGAGAAAAGAAAGCGCTCTTTATTGTACACTGCGGTATCCTTGGAGTTGAGATACTTTCGCTTGTCATCGGGGGAGAGCGCACGCCCGCCGAACCCGACTATATGCCCTGTAAGGTCAATAAAGGGGAACATCGCGCGGTTTACAAAAAAATCGAACGTGTTTCCCGTTTTTTGTGAGCGTGAGATGAGCGATGCGTCTATAAGCTCCTGCTCGGTATAGCCAAGCGACAGCATATGCGTTTTCAGCGCGCTCCAGCTGTTAGGTGCAAAGCCCATTCCGTATTTTTTTATAGTTTCAAAGGAGAGCTTTCTTTTTCTCACAAGGTAGTCGATGCAAGCCTTGCCTGCATCTGTTTTGAGCTGTGAGTAAAAGAACTTTGCAGCATCCTTATTCATTTCGTAAAAGCGTTTTTTATCGACAGAGCTGTGCTGCGCAAAGCCGCTTGTTTCGGGCAGAGGGATATTTCCGCGCTCGGCAAGCATCTTCACGGCTTCCCAGTAGTCGAGATTGTGATATTTCATCACAAAGGTTATAACGTCACCGCCTGCACCGCAGCCAAAGCAGTGAAAAAACTCTTTGTCGGGGTGTATGTGGCAGGACGGAGTTTTCTCGTTATGGAAAGGGCAAAGGCAAATGTAATCTCTGCCTGTACGCTTTAGCGTTATGTAGCTGCCCATAACTTCTTCGATAGGGTTCGCAGCCTTTAGTCTGTCAATAAAATCCTGCGGCAGAGGCATTTGTCTCAACTCCTTTCTTACGGCTTTTGGAGCATCATCACTTTTTGCCTGTTATCTCCTCGATAGTGATGCCCTCAAATCTGTATGTGATATATATGTTTCCCGGTATATCGGTCTTTGTTATCACGGTGAATTCTTTCCCGTCCTTTGATGTGTAGTTGTAGAAAAAGCTATTGTTGTTGTACGTCTGCACGCAGCCGTGTTTTGAAAGCAGCTTTTTCATCTTATCATAGCTTTTGAACATAACGTTCTGAACAGTGTCTTTTCCGCTTCCGCTTGTTGAAAGCACGACGTAGTCCGCGCCGAAGTTTACCCGTGTAACGCTGATTATGTCGCCAAAGCCTGTTTCGTCACCCGAGATAAGAAAAGCCTCTATGTAGATAAAAAACAGCAGCACAAAGCTCCCGACTATGATAAGTGCCCATTTCAATGCTTTAACCAGCGGTCCCATAGCATACCTCCATTATTTTAATACAGTGTCCAGCTTTTGGGGATAAACAGGTCCTTGAAAGCCTGCACGGCAAAGCCGTCTGTCATTCCTGCGATGTAGTCGCACACGGCGGTATCCGCGCCGTACTTGTAGGCGTTGTTGAGATACTGCGCGGGCAGCGCCTCGATATGCAGTATGTAGTATTGATACAGATACGCTATCATATCCTGCGCGCGCGTTTCCTCTGATTTGCACTTGGGATTTGTATACACCGACACGCCCATAAATTTATGCAGCGCGTCATAAGCCTGCGCGGTACGCTCGTCCATATGAATCTCCTGCGCGCCGCCGTTTATTATCGAGGTTATAAGCGTGGTTATGCGCTCTGATTTCGAGTGCCCGAGAACATCTGTGATGCTGCGGGGGACATCGTCCTCTGTGAGTATCTCCGCCCTTACCGAGTCGTCAATATCGTGATTTATGTAGGCGATGACGTCGGCAAAGCGGACTATCTGACCTTCCCTTGTTTCCGCCTTCTGATTGGTGTGCTTCAGTATCCCGTCGCGCACCTCATAGGTGAGGTTGAGCCCCTCGCCGTCGTTTTCGAGGCAGTCCACAACACGCAGGCTTTGCTCGTAGTGGTGAAAGCCGTGGGGGTTAAGCTCGTTGAGCATCCTCTCGCCCGCGTGACCGAAGGGTGTATGCCCCAGGTCGTGACCGAGTGCGATAGCCTCTGTCAGATCCTCGTTGAGCCGCAGCGCTCTTGCCATAGTTCTCGCTATCTGCGCGACCTCAAGCGTGTGGGTCAGTCTTGTCCTGTAATGGTCGCCCATAGGGGAGAGAAAGACCTGTGTTTTGTGCTTTAAGCGTCTGAACGAATTGCAGTGCAGTATCCTGTCCCTGTCGCGCTGAAACTCTGTGCGCAGATCGCACGGCGGCACATACCTTTCGCGCCCTTTGGTGCGGCTGCTAAGGCAGGCGAACTCGCAAAGCGTGTCCTTTTCAAGCTGTTCATATCTTTCTCTTGGGAGCATACCCTCACTCCTTTACGTCCAATCCCTCCGCAGTCAATCTGATATTCAGAAATGTGCGGAATATCTCCTCTTTATCGCTTGTGCTTTCTTTCAGCTTCAAAAGCCGCCTCTTGCCGACTCTCTTATCGAGCAGCGCAAAAATGCGCACGATAAGGTCATCGCTTTCAAGGCTTTTTTCAATGCTCTGGTTGTCAAATTCGCTGAAAGCATTATAAAAGCACATCTGGTCAAACTGTCCGTACTTCAGCGCAGTTTCGTCGATAAACGGGAACACTCTTGTCAGCCTTGCATTGAGCGTTTCGTCTTTGGGGAGCTTATCTGCCTTGCTCCACAGCTCGCAATAGCTGTCCTCTATGACCTCTTTGCCGTCAAGCAGGATAGCAGCCCGTCCCCAGTGGTCGGGTGCCTTATTGAATGATGTCGCAAAGTAGGTTATGTGCCCTTTAAGAGAATCCGCAAGGTACTCCTTTTCAAGCTTGCTGCGCATTTTTGACCATGTGTGCATTGTTTCTCCTTGATGTCTGCATATTTTTCTCGTTCTATAACAATATACCTTAAAAAATAATAAAAACCTTTATTTTTCATAAAGGTTTTCACACTTTTGTATATTTGCACAATCATCAAGCAAAATCAGCCTCAAGATTTGGTTCTTCCGACAGCTTTATCTGACCGTTTGAGATATCTGTTATTTTATCTCTGAACTGCCTGCAAAGCTCTGCTTTTACAAGGACAGAGATATTCACAACATCTGCAAAATCCTCTTTTTCCTTGATGACCTCAAAATCGGGGAGCACATAGCTGACCTTGCCGTACATAGTGTAATCGCACGAGAACTCAAAGCGCGAACATTCGTGCATTTGCATTATCCTTGCCGCATTGACTGCGATCCTGCACCCCTGCGAGTAGGCTCTCACAAGTCCGTTCGCACCCAGCAGCACGCCGCCGAAATACCTCGTCACCACCACGCAGACATCGGTAAGCCCCGCCTTTTGCAGCACATCAAGCACGGGAACGCCGCCCGTGCCCTGCGGCTCGCCGTCATCGGAGTAGCGCGTGGTGTTCTTGTCACGCAGTATATACGCATAGACATTGTGCCGTGCCTTGCGGTTTTCAGCGCGTATACGCTCTATGAACGCGACTGCTTCTTCGGCAGTCTTTACAGGCGCGATATGCCCGATAAATTCACTTTTCTTCTCAACAAAGCTGCTTTGCGCCTCTTCGTAAATGGTCTTGTAGCTCATAAGCTGTCCTTTCAAAACAAAAAGAGTGGATAAAAACTTATCCACTCTGTCTTTTCAGAATCAGTCAAGGTTGAACTTCTTCTTGAATCTGTCAACACGTCCGCCTGTATCAACAAGCTTCTGCTTTCCTGTGTAGAAAGGATGACACTTTGAGCAGATTTCTACCTTGATGTCCTTCTTTGTGGAACGAGTCTTGATAACGTTACCGCAAGCGCAGGTGATAGTTGTCTCCTCGTAGTTCGGGTGGATGACTCATAGAAGCCCATCATTTCAGTTTAGACAGTAGTTCTATGTAGCTATCATTGTACGCTGTCCATTCCGACAGCCTTGTAATTATACCATATCTTTTCCCGATTGTCAAGCCCTTTTGCCGCATTTTATCAAACGGAGGCTGCGGCTTATTTCTCCTGCCTGCCGAAATGCACGAACGCAAGTATACCGATAGGCAGGAAGTATACACACCAAGCAACAAGTGCGAGCCTTCCGCCGAGACCGTTGCCGCCTGACGATATTTTTGTGAACATTCCCGTCATCGGCATAAAAGTACAGCTTAGGTAGAAAACTCCGTGTATCATCATAAGTGCCCTTAGCCACTTGTCCGATTTGTTCTTCGGCTTGATCGCAAGCCCTGTGAAGAAGGTGGAAAGCGCCATCACACCGTAGCCGAGCAGGTCGAAGTTGAAGATAAGTCCGTAGCTGTTGAACTTTAACAACTTTGATGCCTGTTCGTTCAGCTGTTCGTTGTTTACCGTGGTCAGCTGTGTAAAGTAGACGAGCATGATAAACACGGCGTACACCGCAGCAAGCACCATGCCGATATTCGCGGCGACTTTGCGGTCGCTTTCACACTCGCTTTGCAGACCTGCCGTCATCATGATGAAACCTACCGGCAGGATGATGCAGACGAAGTAGCTTCCCAAAGAATAGTCGACAAGCAGAAACAGTGCGAACAGAAATACTGTCACCGTAACTGCTGCCGAGCCGATCTTTGCTATTGTTCTGTTCATTTTATTTTTCTCCCCTGTATTTTCTAACATAGTTTTACCGTGCGGAAAAAAGCACCTTTAGCGACTTAATTGTAGCACAGCACAGCCGCTCTGTCAATACGAAAAGTGCCGTAAATACTCTTTTTTAAGGGTTTTAAGCATTTTTTAAGACTTACCGCAGGATACAAAAAAGCTCCTGCATAAAGCAGAAGCTTAAAGCTGCTGTTCGGTTTCGTTTATCGGCGGAATCTGCATTGCTTCCCGGCAGCGTAAAGCGATGTAAACCTTTATGCCGGTCAGCAGCGTTGAAATAATCACCGCAGCAAGCTCAATGAAAACGTTCATTACCACACTGCTGACAGCGTGAAAAACTATCGCCAGCGGGAGCATTATCCTTGCTTTGTCAGTCCTGATACCGTACAGTATCATAATGCACGATGCCGCACCCGATATCGTACCCTCAAACAAAGCCCAGAAATTAAGCGGAAAAATCATCGGGTGTGCAATCCCTTTGCCGATAAGCTTAAAGCAGGACACCCCTCCGCCAAGATCTTCATATGCTCCGTGACCTATGCTGTAAGTCACAGCGTCCTTGCATTCGTCATAGTCGCTGAGGATAAAGCGCATAGCAATGTATTTTGCAGTTTCTTCAAAGACTGCGTACAGCAAGCCCTGCTGAATATAAAATGAGATCGACGAGCTGTAATCAAATCCCGAGCGTAGTGCATTTGCAAGCATAAAAACAGGGAAACACAAAGCCAGTGCGACCACTGCCGGCAGCAGCCGTGCCTTTGTTCTTTTACGCCACAAAAGCATTATCACGATCGGACCAAGCAGCCTCGCCAGTCCTGCAAGCAGGCAGCTAAGATCTTTCATAACGATATTTTCAGTATTTTTTCAGCCGCCTGATGTACGCAAACGTCCTGTCCTCGCCCTTTTGCGCAAGCATAGTCAGCAGCTTTTCGATAAGCGCCGCAGTTTCGGGGTGGATGACTCTGATGCCCTTTGCCCTGCTGTAATACTCAAGCGGACTTGAATCGGTGTAGCTTTCTTTCATATAAATCTTGCTTGCTGCAACTCTGTCGCAGAACATCTCCTTGACGTAGCGAAGCGGCATTTTGACAGGCTCCATTTTTCTTGTTTTGGGATTGTAGTCTGTCCAGTATTCAAAGTGGTGTTTGTTTCTGCCCTTGTGGTGCATCCACGCATACGAAAAGCCGTGATCCTCACGTTCGCCCTCGTTGGGGGAGCGAGTGCCCTGATAGAATTTGCAGCCGTAGAAAAACTCGCTTGGCATATACTTTGAAAGGTCGTGGAAAAGCCCCTGAAAGCCGATGCCTGCCTTGAAGCAGTTTCTGATAACGGCGTGGCGGTGGGTGGTTATGGTTTTGAAATGCCCGATGATGTTCATGCGTATCATCTCCTTGCTGAAAGCATTATAACATATTTTCAGCGGATTTGCAACAAAAAAGAGACTGCTTTTTACAGCAGCCTCTTTATATTTACAGATAGAAGTTTTTATTAAACAACGCCCTGAGCCTTCATAGCCTCAGCTACCTTCAGGAAGCCTGCGATGTTTGCGCCTGCGATGAGGTCATCACCAAGACCGTACTCGTGAGCAGCCTCTACGGAAGCCGAGAAGATGTTCTTCATGATCTGGTGCAGCTTAGCGTCAACCTCTTCAGCTGTCCAGTTGTATCTCATGGAGTTCTGGCTCATCTCAAGACCTGAAACTGCAACGCCGCCTGCGTTAACAGCCTTAGAAGGACAAACGATCGCGCCGTTCTCTCTGAGGTATGTAACAGCCTCAGCAGTTGTAGGCATATTTGAAACCTCAACATAGTACTTAACGCCGTTAGCGATGATGTTCTTAGCGTCCTCAAGAGTTACCTCGTTCTGAGTAGCGCAAGGCATTACGATGTCTACCTTCTGCTCCCAAGGCTTCTTGCCTGCGAAGAAAGGAACACCGAACTTGTCAGCATAATCCTGAGCTCTGTTTCTGCATGAAGCTCTCATCTCGAGCAGGTAATCAACCTTTTCACCTGTGATACCAGCCTCATCATAGATGTAGCCGTCAGGACCAGAAATTGTTACGACCTTACCTCCGAGCTCGTTAACCTTCTTGATAGTACCCCAAGCAACATTACCGAAGCCTGATACTGCAAAGGTCTTGCCCTTGATGCTGTCGCCGAAGTGCTCGAGCATCTCAACAGTGTAGTAAACAGCACCGAAGCCTGTTGCCTCAGGTCTGATAAGTGATCCGCCGTACTGCATACCCTTACCTGTGAGAACGCCTACGAACTCGTTTCTGAGTCTCTTGTACTGACCGAACAGGTAGCCGATCTCTCTTGCGCCTACACCGATGTCACCTGCAGGAACGTCTGTGTCAGCGCCGATGTGCTTGCAAAGCTCTGTCATAAAGCTCTGGCAGAATCTCATAACTTCAGCGTCGGACTTGCCCTGTGGGTCAAAGTCAGAACCGCCCTTGCCGCCGCCCATAGGAAGGCTTGTAAGGCTGTTCTTGAAGATCTGCTCAAAACCGAGGAACTTGATAACAGATGCGCATACTGTTGGGTGGAATCTCAGACCGCCCTTGTAAGGACCGATAGCTGAGTTGAACTGTACTCTGAAACCTCTGTTTACCTGTACCTTGCCGTTGTCGTCAACCCAAGGAACTCTGAACATTACCTGTCTCTCAGGCTCAACGATCCTGTCGAAAACGCCTGCATCAATAAGATCCTGTCTCTTGTCTGCTACAGGAACAAGGCTCTCAAGAACCTCATAAACTGCCTGGAGGAACTCTTTCTCTCCGGGGTTTCTCTTCTCAACGTTCTCGTACACTTTCTGAAGGTACTCGTTTTTCAATGCCATCTTAAA
>CADAEJ010000014.1 GCA_902786965.1 uncultured Ruminococcus sp.
TATTGCCGACAGGCGCAAAAAAAGAGCCGCACAATGCGACTCTTTTATTTGTTTTGAGCTTAGATGTTCTCCTTGACCTTAGCAGCCTTACCAACTCTGTCACGCAGATAGTACAGCTTAGCACGGCGAACCTTACCGCGTCTGACTACCTCTACCTTATCAACAGATGGTGAGTGTACAGGGAAAACTCTCTCAATGCCGCAGCCGTGAGCAACTCTGCGGACAGTAAATGTCTCGCTAATGCCGCCATGCTTCTTGGCAATAACCGTGCCCTCGAATACCTGTATTCTGGACTTGTCACCTTCAACGATCTTAACGTGTACCTTAACCGTGTCACCTACGTTGACAACGGGCATCTCGGATTTCAGACTTGAGTTTGAAATAAGCTTTAAAGCGTCCACTTTAAATTCCTCCTTAAATTTTCAGACATTCATACACTTTACAGCGAAAAAATATTCGCAAAGTCAGAGGACTATCCGCTTTAATGTCACCCTGTCGGGAGGCACTAACTCTCGTCACGGCACTTGCGTACAACTGCCAAGACGGTATCAAATGCTTGTATATTATACCATAACGGCAGACAAAATGCAACAGCGTGCTATGTAAAACTTTCGCCGTTTTCCAAGGCAATCTTTGTGCGAAGTGTACAAATCGTTTCAAACTCTATGCCGTATCGCTCAAAGAACGCATCGAGCACGACATTGGTATTGAGGTTGAAATCGTTGCCTGCGGGCAGGCGCATTTGCAGCGCGACCTGTTCGCCCTGTGTCTGCGCGCTTATAACGGTGATATGCGGTTTTATATCCACAAGGTTGACCGTTTTTTTCTTTGTGCGCTTTTCTATCTCTATCTTTTCGAGCGACATGAACCCGTTCCACTTATCAAGGCACTCCTGCGCGGGTATGCTCGGCTTGAACTTTATATCGTACTCGGCATACTTTATCTCGGTATGCTTGTGAACGGGCTGTGAGACGCTGATTATCTCGATACCCTCGGGGCATTTTTCCCCGAGCTGCTCTCTGACCTGCTCGTTTGACAGCTTTTCTGTCAGCGCGAAATCCATTATCTCCACGCGGCTGTCAGTACCCAGCGGCAGCGCAAGCGGAAACATTATATAAACGTGCGGATTGAACCCCTGCGTATGCCACACGGGCAGCCTTGAGCGCTTGATGATACGCTGCATTGAGCGCATAAAATCGAGGTGAGAGATGTACCTTGCGCGTCCGTATTTAGCATAGACGGCACGGTAGTCGAACTTTTCAATTTGCAGAGTCGACAGCTTGGGCGTTATGTTTTGCGCCACAGTAAACACCTCCGTATTCCTTTTTTATACCGCAGCCCGAGCAGCCCTGCTTGCAGTTGCGGGTAGTCTGCGCTGCGTGAGCCTTTTTATTCTCGCGCACAAAGAACTCGTGAGAAACAAGGTAATCAAGGTGCGACCACGGCGCGACCTCGTCATAGCTGCGGCGGCGGTTGGCATAGAATTTCGTATCTATCCCGCACTCGTCAAATGCCTGCATCCATTTATCGAACTTGAAATGCTCGTCCCAGCCGTCAAGATAGCAGCCTTTTTTCCACGCGGTATAAATGACCTTTCCGAGCCTGCGGTCCCCTCTTGCAAGAACAGCCTCAAGGATAGAGTTTTTCTGCATATGGGTAGAGACCTTTATCTTCTTGCTTGTGACGTTTCTTAAAAGGTGCGCCTGCTTTTCGAGTATCTGCTCGGGGGTATCCTGCGGCTCGAACTCAAACGGCGTGAACGGCTTTGGCACGAATGTTGCGGTGGATATAGACACCTGCAGGCCTTTGCCTCTTTTCTCCTTGGGCACCTCAAAGTACAGGTCAACGACCTTTTGCGCAAGCTGTGCTATGCCCGCAACGTCGTCGAGAGTTTCATCGGGCAGCCCGAGCATAAAATACAGCTTGACCGTTGCGTAGCCGCCCTCGAACGCGGTGCGGCAGGTGCGCAGTATCTCCTCCTCGGTGAGATTTTTGTTGATAACGTCGCGCAGACGCTGTGTTCCTGCTTCGGGTGCGAATGTCAGACCGCTTTTTCGCACCGATGCTATCTTTTCAAGCAGCTCGTCGCTGAACGTATCGACACGCAGCGAAGGCAGCGCGAGGTTTATCTTTTCGCCGTCTGTGTAGTCCACAAGGCTTGACAGAAGATCGTTTATCCTTGTATGGTCGCTGGTCGAAAGCGAGGACAGCGAGACCTCCTCGTAGCCAGTCTGCTCGCACAGGCACTTTGTTTCATTTTTTATGGTATCTATATTTTTCTCTCTGAACGGGCGGTAGATGAAGCCCGCCTGACAGAAACGGCAGCCGCGTATGCAGCCGCGCAGCACCTCGACAACTGCTCTGTCGTGGACTATCTGTGTGAATGGCACAACAAAGGCATCGGGGTAATACACATTGTCAAAATCCGCAATAACGCGCTTTGTGACTTTCGCAGGTGCCTGCTCGATATTCGGAGTTATCGTGCTGACGGTACCATCATCATTATAGGTGACATCATAGAACTGCGGAACGTACACGCCGCTTATCTTCACAGCCTGCTTGAGAAACTCGAGCTTTGTACAGCCCTGCCGTTTCATATTTTCATACAGCTCGAGCAGCTCGATGTTTACCTCCTCGCCCTCGCCGATAATGAACAGGTCAAAAAAATCGGTCATAGGCTCGGGGTTGCACACGCACGGACCGCCTCCGACAACTATTGGCATATCGTCGCCGCGCTGCTTTGCAAGCACGGGGATACCCGCAAGGTCGAGCATTTCAAGCACGTTGTTGTATGAAAGCTCGTATTGCAGAGTAAACCCGACAAAGTCAAACTCGCTTAAAGGGTCAAGGCTTTCAAGGGCGTACAGCGGTATATCGTTCTCACGCAAAAGCGCCGCAAAATCGACCTCGGGCATAAAGCAGCGCTCGCACCACCAGTTCTCACGCTGGTTTTTCAGCCCGTAGAGTATCTTCATGCCAAGGTGCGACATACCCACATCGTAGGTATCGGGAAAACAGAAGGCAAAGCGCACATCGACCTTTGACTTGTCCTTGACTACGCTGCCGACCTCTCCGCCGATATATCTCGCAGGCTTTTGTACTTTCAGCAAAAGCCTTTCAATACGCTCTTTCATTGACTGCATCAGGCGGACCTCCATGTTTATCCAAAGAATCGGTATCTTCGTTTATCTTTTTTAATGTATCCTCTAAAACTGCTTTTCTTAATTCAACAAGCCACTGTGAAAATGCGACCGTATCAAACGCATAGGTCTTGTTGAGTTCAAATTCATTTTCAGACCACGTTTCAAGCGGCGACTCGTTATGCTGTATCAGCGCTTCAAGCTTATCAAGTGCTTTGCATATCCTTGATTCGATAGTTTCCTGCGCCTGCATTTCCGCATACAGCGCAGACAGCTCGCCCGACAGCTCCGCAGGCATCGAATCCACCCAGCGCTGCAGCAGGATATCCTCTGTATCTCTGTCGGCATTTGTTTTAACAAACGTTGGGATATCTCCCGTAAAGCACTCCCCCAGGTCGTGTATCAGGCACATAGCAACGACCTTGTCCATATCCGCCTCGGGAAACTCTTTACGCAGCAAAAGCGCCATCAGCGATACTCTCCAGCTGTGCTCGGCAACGCTTTCTGTCCTGCCCTGCGATGTTGTGCAGTGGCGCGCTGTGTCTTTGAGTTTTTCGGCCGTATGCAATATTTCAAGGTATTCACGTGCGTTCACGATATCCCTCCTAACATCTTTGTCTGCAATACTATTATAACTGCCGCAGCCGTGATTGTCAACTTTCACGCGGCAAAAATGCTAAAGCACATATACGCAAGCACGCACAGCAGCGACACGCTGACATTTCCGCGCAGGGCAGAAGCTGCGGCAAGCACCGAAACAAGCAGCGCAAACACGGCTTTTACAGCCTTTGCTTTGCGCGCACAAAGCAGCAGGTCAAGCAGCCTTCCACCGTCAAGACAGCCTGCGGGCAGAAGATTGAACCCGCCGAGCAGAAGATTTGTCTGCGCAAAAAAGGTAAGCTCACCCGCCGCAGCACAGGCGGCAAAGGCAAGCGCAAAATTCACAGCACAGCCGCTTGCAAGTATAAAAACGTCCTTGGCAAAGGAATTTAGCCGCGCCGAAGGCACAAGGCAGATACCGCCGCCGTAAAAGGTCATTCCCGAAGGCTTGCATCCGCAGATAAGCATCGCCGCAAGATGTCCGCACTCGTGCAGGGCGCAGCAGGCAAGCATTATCAGCACCTTGCCCGAGTCCGCACCGAGCAGGCAGGTAAGGCACACCACCGCAAAGAAAGAGAAACAGACCTTGACCTTTATCCCCGAAATTTCAAAAGCATACAAAAATATCACCCCTAAAGCTTATGCTTTCAGGGGTGGGGGTATTACAGCTTTTTTATCGGGTGCCTGATGACCGTTTTAAGCTTTTCAGGAGGAGTTTTGCGCGCATCGGACAGATATATCTCGTGGTGCAGCCTTTGCGGTGACAGATCATTTGCATAGCCGTTTTCTTTCAGATAGCTGTCCATTTCCGCGACTGTCTGCGGTTCATCATCATACGAGCCTGTGTGCAGCATCTGCACGCAAAGCCCCTCATCGACCGTGAAAAACTCGGCAGACGAGCAGTCAAGCTTTTTCTTTTTCTCTGCCGTCCGAACCGCCCAGTCAAAGTCCTTTTGGGCAACAAAATCGGGCAGGCGTATAACGCTTATCCAGTTGAACGCTGATTTGTCGGAATAATCTACTCCCTCAACGCCGTCCTGCCACCAGAATCCTTCAAGCGGCGGAACAACGTACTCAAAAAAGCCCTCTATCCTGTAGTCGCTCTTATAGCTCATTTTCAGAGTATATGCGACAGCGTAAAGCACTGATATAGCGCGCTGGTAGTCCCCGCCCGGCTGATTGGGATCACCCTTGCCTCTTACAGCTATATAGTTCGCCCTTGGGACTGTAACTATCACGGGCTTGTTCTTTGGCATATAGAACTCTTTGAATTCCTTTTTAAAGTCAAAAGCCATAGCTCTCTCCCCTTTTTACTTTTTCAGCATCGGTGCAAGGAACTGTCCCGTGTAGGACTTTTTGCACTTTGCGACCTGCTCGGGTGTGCCTGTACATACGATATTTCCGCCGCCGTCGCCGCCCTCGGGTCCGAGGTCGATGATATAGTCTGCGGTCTTTACAACATCAAGATTATGCTCGATAACAAGCACGGTATTGCCTGCATCTACGAGCTTTTCAAGCACCTCAAGCAGCCTGCTGACATCTGCGGTATGCAATCCTGTCGTAGGCTCGTCAAGGATATAAATAGTCTTTCCCGTGCTGCGCTTTGAAAGCTCTGCGGCAAGCTTGACGCGCTGCGCCTCGCCGCCCGAAAGCGTCGTTGCGGGCTGACCTATCTTGACGTACCCGAGCCCGACCTCAAACAGCGTTTCGAGCTTGCGCTTTATCTTGGGGATATTCTCAAAGAAGGCAACGCCCTCCTCTATCGTCATTTCAAGCACATCGTAGATGTTCTTGCCCTTGTAGTGAACATCGAGAGTTTCGCGGTTGTAGCGCATACCGCCGCACACCTCACAGGGAACGTAGACATCGGGCAGGAAGTGCATCTCTATCTTGATGATGCCGTCACCCTCGCACGCTTCGCAGCGTCCGCCCTTTGTATTGAAGGAAAATCTGCCTGCGGTATAGCCCTTCATCTTGGCATCGTTGGTGTTTGCGTAAAGCTCTCTGATATCGTTGAAAACGCCCGTATAGGTCGCAGGGTTTGAGCGCGGCGTTCTGCCTATCGGCGACTGGTCGATAACTATCGCCTTATCGAGATTTTCTATGCCCAGCATTTCATCGAACTTGCCGGGGTAGGTTTTTGCGCGGTTGAGCTTTGCAGAAAGCTCCTTCTGGATTATCGCATTGACAAGTGAAGATTTGCCGCTGCCCGAAACGCCCGTGACGCAGGTGAAGGTGCCAAGCGGAATTTTTACATCAATGCCCTTGAGGTTGTTCTCTCTTGCGCCCCTGACCTCAAGGAACTTACCGTTTCCCTTTCTGCGCTTTGCAGGAACGGCTATTTTCTTTTTGCCGCTGAGATACTGCCCGGTTACAGACTTTTCGCAGTTCATTATATCCTGCACTGTACCTGTGGCAACTATCTCACCGCCGTGAACGCCTGCTCCGACGCCGACATCGACAATGAAATCAGCCGCACGCATAGTATCCTCGTCATGCTCTACCACGATAACGCTGTTGCCAAGGTCGCGCAGACGCTTCAGCGTTGCTATCAGCTTGTCATTATCGCGCTGATGCAGACCGATAGACGGCTCGTCAAGGATATACAGCACCCCGACAAGCGACGAGCCTATCTGTGTTGCGAGCCTTATGCGCTGGCTCTCGCCGCCCGAAAGAGTTCCGCTTGAACGTGACAGCGTAAGGTAATCAAGTCCGACAGAGGACAAAAAGCGCAGTCTGTCCTTTATTTCTTTTATGATGCGCTCGCCTATCAGCGCTTCCTTTTTGGTAAGCTCAAGTCCTTCGAGAAAATCAAGCGCCTTGACGACCGAAAGCTGTGTAAGCTCAAATATGTTCAGTCCGCCGACCGTTACCGACAGGCTCTCCTTTTTGAGCCTGTGACCGTGGCACTCGGGGCAGGGCTCGTCGGTCATGACAGTTTCGATATCCGCCTTTGAATACTCGCTCGCAGACTCCTTATAGCGCCTTTCAAGGTTTGGTATGATACCCTCGAAAGCGCCCTCGTACTCGGCTTTATAGAAATAGTTGCCGCCGCGCGTGAGCTTTAATTTCTGTCCGCGCGTGCCGTACAGGAAAATATCTATCTCGTCATCGGTGAGGTCTTTTACAGGGGTATCAAGCGAGATACCGTACTGCTTTGAGATCGCCTCAAAATACATTGACGCGATAGACTTGTCATCAAGCGTATTCCAGCCAGATGCCTTGATAGCGCCCTGCCTTATCGAAAGTTCCTTGTTGGGAATGATAAGGTCGGGATTTATCTTTTTGAACACGCCAAGTCCCGTACACTGCGGGCAGGCACCGAACGGGTTATTGAACGAGAACATTCTCGGAGTGAGGTCCTCCATAGAAACGCCATGCTCGGGGCAGGCATAGTTCTGCGAGAACATCTCCTCCCTGCCGCCGATAACGTCGATAATGACCGTTCCGCCCGACATACCCATTACTGTTTCGATGCTGTCGGTAAGGCGCGATTTTATCGAGTCCTTTATAACAAGTCTGTCAACGATTATCTCGATGTTGTGCTTTTTGTTCTTATCTATCTTTATCTCTTCGGAAAGGTCATAGGTTATGCCGTCGACTCTTGCTCTGACAAAGCCCGATTTCATACATCTTTCCAGTTCCTTTGTATGCTCGCCCTTTCTGCCTCTTACAAGGGGTGCGAGCACCTGTATCTTTGTACCCTGTTCAAGCGACATCACCTTATCGACTATCTGATCGACAGTCTGGTGCTTTATCTCCCTGCCGCAGACAGGACAATGCGGTACGCCTATGCGCGCATACAAAAGACGCAGATAGTCGTATATCTCGGTGACTGTACCGACTGTTGAACGCGGGTTCTTGGAGGTCGTTTTCTGGTCGATGGAGATTGCGGGAGAAAGTCCCTCGATGGTATCAACGTCGGGCTTGTCCATCTGCCCAAGGAACATTCTCGCATATGACGAAAGCGACTCGACATATCTTCGCTGACCGTCTGCATATATCGTATCAAACGCAAGCGAGGACTTGCCCGAGCCCGAAAGTCCCGTCATAACAACGAGCTTATCACGCGGGATAGTCACATCAACATTTTTCAGATTATGCTCTCTTGCGCCCTTTATCACAATTTCATTTTTTGCCATATTTACCTTCCTGTTCGTTATATCAGTCTTCGCCGCGCAGCTCTTTTATCTTGTCGCGCAGGAATGCCGCGTGCTCAAAGTCAAGCAGCTTTGCAGCCTCTTTCATCTGCTTGGTCAGCTTGTCGATAAGTGCGTTTCTCTCCTGTCTTGACATTTTGAGAGTCTGCCTTGTCTTGTACTCGACATCTTCCTTTGAAGATATCTCGATAACATCGCGTATATCCTTGACGATAGTTTTCGGCACTATGCCGTGCGCCTCGTTGAACGCCATCTGAAGCTCGCGCCTTCTCTGCGTTTCGCCGATAGCCGCCTCCATAGAGCGCGTTACCTCATCGGCATACATTATTACCTGACCGCCTGCATTTCGCGCGGCTCTGCCTATGGTCTGTATAAGCGACTGCTCGCTGCGCAAAAAGCCCTCCTTGTCCGCATCAAGTATCGCAACGAGCGATACCTCGGGCAGATCAAGCCCCTCACGCAGAAGGTTTATGCCCACAAGCACATCAAACTCGCCCAAACGCAGATCGCGGATTATCTCCATACGCTCGATGGTATCTATCTCGCTGTGCATATAGCGCACCTTGATGTCAAAGCCCTTGAGATAAGTCGTAAGGTCCTCTGCCATTTTCTTGGTCAGCGTGGTGACAAGCACTCTCTCATTTTTTTCGATACGCTTGTTTATCTCGCTCATAAGGTCCTCTATCTGTCCCTCGGTAGGCTTGACTATGACCTCGGGATCGAGCAGCCCCGTCGGTCTGATTATCTGCTCGACTATCTGCCCCGACTTTTCCTTTTCAAAGGCTCCGGGTGTGGCAGATACAAATATCGCCTGGTTAAGACGTTCGTAGAACTCGTCAAACTGCAGCGGTCTGTTATCAAGTGCCGAGGGCAGTCTGAAGCCGTAGTCGATAAGCGTCTGCTTGCGCTGTCTGTCGCCCGAATACATCGCCCTTATCTGCGGCAGAGAAACGTGCGACTCGTCTATTATTATCAGAAAATCATCCGGCATATAGTCAAGCAGGGTGAACGGCGCAGAGCCTGCGGGACGTCTTTCAAGCACCCTTGAATAGTTCTCGATACCGCTACAAAAGCCTATCTCCTCAAGCATTTCTATATCGTAATTTGTACGCTGTGCGATACGCTCTGCCTCGATAAGCAGCTCGTTATCCTTGAAATACTTTACGCGCTCGGCAAGCTCCTGCTTTATCTCCTCGATAGCATCGTGCATCTTATCCTTGCTGACAACGTAGTGGCTCGCAGGGAAGATCATATAGTGCAGATAGCTGCCTATCAGCTCACCCGTAACCACATTCACCTCGCTGATGCGGTCTATCTCGTCGCCGAAAAACTCAACGCGCACCGCTATATCCGTAGAGTTTGCAGGCATTATCTCGACCGTGTCGCCGCGCACTCTGAACTTGGTCCTTGTCAGGCTGACATCGTTTCTTTCGTACTGTATCCCGACAAGCTTTGCAATAAGCTCTTCGCGTGATATCTCCTGTCCCTTGCGGATAGATACCATCAGCGACTTGTACTCGGACGGGTCGCCCATAGAGTATATGCACGAAACGCTGGCAACGATTATGACATCGCGCCGTTCGGCTACCGCGGCAGTCGCGGAGTGGCGCAGGCGGTCGATATCCTCGTTGACATCGGAATCCTTTTCGATGTATACGTCCTTGCTCGGCACATACGCCTCTGGCTGGTAATAATCGTAATAAGACACAAAATACTCCACGGAATTGTTTGGAAAGAACTCCTTGAATTCCGAACAGAGCTGTGCGGCAAGTATTTTATTGTGCGCAAAAACGAGCGTCGGCTTATTGACGCGCGCGATGACGTTTGCCATCGTGAAGGTCTTGCCCGAGCCTGTAACGCCCATCAGCGTCTGCTCCTTCATACCCTTTTCAAGACCGTCAACAAGCGCATCTACGGCTTGCGGCTGGTCGCCTGCGAGTTTATAATCGCTGACAAGTTCAAAGTGATCCATAAATTCTCCTATCGCAAAATCGAACAAGTGTTTTCAACTATTGTAACACATTATATTTTTAATGTAAAGAGTTTTTCTCCAACTTTTTTATGGCATATCTTTGAACGCCTTTACAGCGCAAAATGCCCGCACAAAGCGGCGCGTACTTGAAAAATCGCGGGAAATATGCTACAATGATTGAAAATACCCGAAAGGACAACCTAAATGCGCGAATTTGTGATAAATAAAAATGACAGCGGACAGCGACTGGACAAGTTTCTTACAAAGGCTGTGAAAAACCTGCCGCAAAGCCTGCTTTACAAATACATACGCTTAAAGCGCATCAAGCTCAACGGCAAGCGGTGCGCTATCTCGGACAGGCTGTGCGAGGGCGATGTTTTACAGCTGTACATAAATGACGAGTTCTTTGAGGGCGACACATCAAAGCCCGATTTCCTAAAAGCGCCGTCAAGCCTTGACATCGTATATGAGGACGACAACATCCTGCTGTGCGACAAAAAGTGCGGACTTGTCGTTCACGAGGACGAAAGCGGTGTCAGCGATACGCTGATAAACCGCATACTGCACTATCTGTACGACAAGGGAGAGTACAAGCCCGAGCAGGAACATTCCTTCGTGCCTGCGCTGTGCAACCGCATCGACCGCAACACAAGCGGCATCGTCATATGCGCAAAAAACGCGCAAAGCCTGCGCATACTCAACCAGAAAGTCAAGGACAGAGAGCTGGATAAGCGCTATCTCTGCGTGACCGTAGGCGTTCCGCCAAAAAAGGAGGACACTCTGACTGCCTACCACGAGCGCAACGAAAATACAAAAACTGTAAAGATAACCGATAAAAAAACGCCGCACAACAAGACGATGACCACGCAGTACAAAGTGCTTAAAACCAGCGCAGACAGCCGTCTTGCTCTGCTGGAGGTCAAGCTGATAACGGGGCGCACGCATCAGATAAGGGCGCACCTTGCACACATAGGCTATCCCCTGCTTGGTGACGGAAAATACGGCATCAACAGCGTGAACCGAGAATATAATGTAAAGACGCAGGCATTGTGCGCCTACAAGCTCGGCTTTGAGTTCACGACTGATGCAGGCATACTTTCCTACCTTGACGGCAAATGGTTTGAGGTAAAAAATGTGTGGTTCGCACAAAAGCTGTTTGGCTGATGATCACAAGGCGGCATCTGTTCCAAAAAACAGAATGAAAATTTGTGTATTATTTGAGAGAAAAGCGCTTGCTATTGTGCAAAAAATATGTTATAATTGATTAGTTGAATTTTTTCGACATAATTCTATACAGTTCGGAGGAGTAACTATGACGGGCGATCTTCATTGCCATACTACGCTTTCAGACGGCAGCCTGGGTATTGAGGAAACTATCGTACAAGCCAAGAGAATGGGGCTTGATTTCCTTGCTATAACCGACCACGACACACTTTCATCTTCAAGCAGAGCGAAGATACTCGGTGAGAGATACGGCGTGCAGGTCATACCTGCGGTCGAGCTTTCGGCGTGGGACAAAAAGCGCAACAGCAAGGTACATATCCTGTGCTATGCTCCGCAGAAGCCTGACAGACTTGAGGGACTTTGCCTCAAATCCTGCCAGATAAGAACAGAGTGTGCAAAGGATATGATAAAGAAAGTCCTTGAAAGATACCCTATCCCCGATGACGCTGTATTGAAATATACCAAAGGCTCAAAGAGCATCTACAAGTCACATATCATGCGTGCGCTGGTCAATTACGGCTATGCCACCGAGCTTTACGGCTCTGTGAACGACAAGCTGTTCGCCGCACCGCACGGCGAGTGCCTTGTTACAAGAGAGTACCCCGATGTGAACTTTGTGCTTGACCTTATCCATTCATCAAGAGGCATCGCCGTTATGGCGCACCCAGTGATGTTCAACAACATAGCTCTGCTCAAAGAGCTTATCGAGGCAGGCAAGATCGACGGTATAGAGGCTTATCATTTTTCTGCTACGCCGCAAAAGCAGAAGGAGCTTGAAGAGCTTGCCAAAAAGCACGATCTTATCGTGACGGGCGGCTCTGACTTCCACGGACTGTACAACAGCACTATGACACACATAGGCAAGTATGTGACGGATCAGGAAAACCTTGACAAGCTGTTCAGGATGATACACGCAAATTCGCAGAAGGTCAAGCCTGCGGCAAAGACCGAGCAGTAAGATAACAGCGAGGAGCATTGCTGCGGCAGTGTTCCTCGTATTTATGAAAAGAGGAAAATAAAATGGACGTAATGGAGAAATCACTTGAAATGCACAGAAAATGGGCAGGCAAGATAGAGGTCTGCTCGCGCACGAAGATAAACAATGCGCAGGATCTCACACTTGCGTATACCCCCGGAGTCGCAAAGCCCTGCCTTGAGATACAGAAAAATCCCGATCTGTCATACGAGCTGACAAGGCGTGCAAACCTTGTGGCTGTCATCACAGACGGCAGCGCGGTGCTTGGACTTGGCAACATCGGCGGTCTTGCGGGTATGCCTGTTATGGAGGGCAAGTGCGCGCTGTTCAAGGAGTTTGCAGATGTTGATGCCTTCCCGCTTTGCATAAAGTCAAATGACGTTGACGAGATAGTTAATACAATCGCCCTTATCGGCGACAGCTTCGGAGGTATCAACCTTGAGGACATCGCTGCACCGCGATGCTTCGAGATAGAGGCAAAGCTCAAGAAAAGGCTTGATATCCCTGTTTTCCACGATGACCAGCACGGAACGGCGATAGTCGTTGCAGCGGCGCTGATGAACGCCTGCAAGGTCGCAGGCAAAAAGATAAGCGACATTACTCTGGTAATCAACGGCGCTGGCGCTGCGGGCTGTGCTATCGGCAAGCTTATCCTCTCGCTTGGCGTGGGCGAGCTTATAATGGTAGACCGCGAGGGTATAATCTGCGAGGGCGACAAGATGCTCAACGAGGCTCACGAGGAGATGGCAAAGGTGACTAACACAAAGCATCTGCGCGGCACGCTTGCTGATGCTTTAAAGGGTGCGGACGCTTTTGTAGGCGTTTCAAAACCGGACCTTGTTACAGAGGAAATGGTAAAGTCAATGGCTGAAAAACCGATGATATTCGCTATGGCAAACCCAGTCCCGGAAATAATGCCCGACAAGGCAAAGGCAGCAGGTGCGTTTATCGTTGGCACAGGACGCTCGGACTTCCCTAACCAGATAAACAACGTTATCGCGTTCCCGGGTATCTTCAAGGGCGCGCTGGCTGTAAGGGCTACGGATATCAACGAGGAAATGAAAATGGCAGCTGCCAAGGCTATTGCAGGCTGCGTTAGTGACGAGGAGCTGAGCGCGGAGTTTATCCTGCCCAACTCGTTTGACAGAAAGGTACCTGTCGCTGTGGCTGAAGCCGTTGCTCAGGCAGCACGCGATACAGGTGTCGCAAGGATATAAGGAGGGTGCTTATGAAAACGGTAAACTACATTCCAAAGGGTGTCTGCTCACGGCAGATACAGTTCAAGATAGACGGCGACGTTGTGCGTGATGTTAAGTACACGGGCGGCTGTAACGGAAACCTTCAGGGCATAGCAAAGCTCGTTGAGGGAATGAAAGTCGACGAGGTCATCCAAAAGCTTGAGGGCATCAACTGCAACGGCAAGGGCACATCCTGCCCCGATCAGCTGGCAAAGGCGCTGAAAGCGTATAAATAAACCTATCCGATATGTGTAAGGAGCTGCCTTCGGGCGGCTCCTTTTTTGATGGCGATTAAGTTTTTTTATAAAATCTATCAATGTTTCCAAAAATCATTGACAAGATCGCGGATATGACTTATAATATTATAGGTATCAAAAAATACCGGCTCCCGTGGGGAGAAAAAATATCGTGGGGGGAATACTTATGAAAATGAAAAGAGTTTTATCAATGGCACTGGCGCTGTCTCTGATCTTCGGCTCGGCTGCTGCACTGCCTGAGGGAACGTTCACCAAAAGTACAAGCATTACAGCAAGTGCTGAGGGTGACGCCATAGTATCAGGTGATTACAAGTATAAGCTGCTGACTAACGGAACCGCAGAGATCACAGAGTACACCGGTACTGACGCAACAGTCACTATCCCGTCAGCGCTCGACACAAAGACAGTATCAAGCATTGGCGCAAATGCATTTAAAGACTGCGCAAATCTCAAAAAAGTAATCATCCCGAAAAGCGTTACTGCCATTGGCGATGGTGCGTTTGACAAGGGATGCACAATAGTCTGCCAACCGGGCACAAAAGCACAGGAATACGGTGCATTCAACGGCAACGAGCTTGAATACATCTCCGGCGACTATTTATATAAGGATTATGACCTGGACACAGTCGAGATAACAGGATACACCGGCACTGACACTACGCTCACTATCCCGTCAACTCTTGCTGATAAGACAGTAGAAAGCATTGCTGCAAGTGCATTTGGATCAAACACAGATCTTAAAAGAGTAACTATCCCAAACAGCGTTAAAAATATTGAAGATAATGCGTTTGACAAGGGATGCACAATAGTCTGCAAACCGGGCTCAAAAGCACAGGAATATGGTGCATTCAACGGCAACAAGCTTGAATACATCTCCGGCGACTATGTATACAAGGAACTTAATGACGAAACTGTCGAGATAACAGAATACCACGGCAATGATGCGGAGCTCACTATCCCGTCAGAATTAGGCGAAAAGAAAGTATCAGGCATTGGCTATAATGTGTTTGAAAAACTTGATACCCTTACAAGCGTGACCATTCCTGACGGTGTTGCAACCATTAAAGGCAGCGCATTCGTTGGCTGTGTGAACCTTAAAAGCGCATCTATCCCGAAAAGTGTTACAAAGATCGGTAACTATGCATTTGGTTATGTATATGACGAGTCCAATATGCCTGTCGCGAACGCTGACTTCACCATAAAGTGCTATAAGGATTCCGCAGCTGATACATATGCTAAAAATAACAAGCTTAAAGTAGAGTACATTGATGTTGAACACGTTGCAGCTAAAGCTGCTGACTGCACACAGGACGGCAACATCGAGTATTGGGTATACAATGAAAAATACTACTCCGACAAGGAGCTTACCACAGAGATAACAAAGGATAAGACTGTTGTCAAGGCTTCTCACTCGTTCCCTGAAAAATGGAGCGTTGTAAAGCAGCCTACTATCGTTGGCGCGGGCGTAGAGTCACGCAAGTGCACCGTATGCGGTCTGACTGAAACAAGACCTTACGGCACTGCTCTTGTTACAGACCGTGCAGCAGGCAAAAACAGATTTGCTACATCTCTTGAGATAGCTGAAAAATTCAAAAATGCAAACGCAGGCGAACCGCTTAAAAACATCATCATAGCTTCGGGTACGGATTTTGCAGATGCGCTCTCCGCTACATATCTTGCAAAGGTAAAGAATGCACCTATCCTTATCACCGCAGGCGATACAAAGTCGATAATCGACCCTATCTACAGCTTTATTGATAATAGTTCCGTTAAAAAGGCAAACGTGTTTATCATCGGCGGTGTAAACGTTGTTCCCGAAACTGTTGTAAACACGCTCAAAGCAAAGGGATATAATGTCAAGAGACTTGCAGGCAGGAACAGATTCCTCACAAATATCGAGGTGCTCAAAGAAGCAGGCGTGAAAGACGAAGAACTGCTTATCGCTTCGGGTACTGATTATGCAGATGCACTCTCCGCTTCTGCTGTCGGCAAGCCGATACTGCTCGTTTCGGGCAAGGCTGCAGGAATGACTGCCGATCAGAAGAACTATTTAAAAACTCTTTCTTCAAAGAACGGTTATGTGATAGGCGGCGCAAATGCTGTAAGCAGCGGCATTGAAAAAGATGCAAAGGCATTTATGAACGTACAGCGCGTAATGGGTCAGAACAGATTTGAAACATCTGTTGCTGTTGCTGAAAAGTTCTTTAAAAAGCCGACTGCTGTTGCTGTTGCATACGGTCTGAACTACCCTGACGGACTGTGCGGCGGACCTCTTGCACTCGCATACGGCTGCCCGCTTCTGCTCACGGCAGATACACGTCCTGACGCGGCGGTAAACTATGCAAAGAGCGTTTCTGTCAAATCGGCTGTAACATTCGGCGGCACATCGCTCGTTTCGGATAAAACGATCAACAAGATAATCGGCAAATAATACTGATATCAAGGCTCCTTTCGGGGAGCCTTTTCTTTTTGCTTATATATTGACAACGGTGAGCCGTGTATTGTATAATCATTATGATATGTTGATAAATGGGGGTATTGGTTTTGAAAAGATTTATCTCGCTCGCAGCTGCTGTAGGGCTGCTGCTTTGCCCGCTTTCCGCGCTGCCCCGAACGAATGCAGATGTATTCTCGATAAGCGCAGGCGCACAAACAAGCGGCGACTGGGAGTACAGACTGCTTGACGACTCAACAGCCGAGGTCACAGGCTGCAAAAGCAGCTCTGCCAATATAAGCATTCCGCAGACGCTTGACGGCATAAAAGTCACAAAGCTCGCAGATGCGCTGTTTGCAGGCAGCAGTGTCGAAAGAGTCACGATACCGCAGGGAGTAACCGCCATAGGCGGAAGTGCTTTTGCGGGCTGCGAAAAGCTAAAGAGCGTGACGCTGCCTGACAGCGTAAAACAGCTCGGCACCGCAGAACACGGATTTGTCTTTTTAGGCTGCAAAGCTCTTGAAAACATAACACTTCCAAGCAGCCTGACCGCAATAGAACAGGGACTTTTCAGCGGCTGTGAAAAACTGAAAAGCATAACTATCCCCAAGACCGTAACAAGTATCGGCTATGAAGCTTTCGGTGGATGCAGGGGGCTGACGGTGATAGAGCTGCCCGAGAGCGTGAAGTCGGTCGATGATTTTTCATTTGACGGCTGCACCTCACTGACGGCGATAAATACAAGTGATAAGAACAGCAGCTTCTGCTCGGCAGACGGAGTTCTTTACAACAAGGAAAAAACAAGGATAATAAGATGTCCCGCATCAAAGGCGGCTATCTCGATACCGTCAAGCGTTATCGAGATAAGCAGCGTCTGTTTTGCCGACAATCGTGAGATGACCTCTGCCGTTATACCAAGCACAGTCGGTATCATCGGCAAAATGGCATTCAGCGGCTGCACAAAGCTCAAAAACATCTATGTAAATTCGGCAAACAAAAACTTCAGCGCGCTTGAGGGCATTCTTTACAACAAGGACAAGTCACAGCTGCTGTGCTGCCCGGGCGGCAAAACTGTTCTGCCGAGCCTGCCGCTTTCGGTGAAAAGCATCGGTTACGGCGCATTCTACGCAAACACGAACCTACAAACCGTTCAGCTGCCAATAAATGTCGGCAGTATCGGTGAATACACGTTCGCACACAGCGTCCTCAAAAATATAACGATAGGCGAAAATGTCAAAACTATCAGCAATATGGCATTTTACTCCTGCAAGGAGCTTACGGACGTTACGCTGACAAAGGGCGTTGAGACGCTTGGCGAAAAGGCGTTTGCAAACTGCACAAAGCTGAAAAGCGTCTATATTCCCTCAACTGTGAAAAGCATAGGCAGCGGTGCTCTGGGTGTTTACAGCACTGAAAATTCCGCAGACAAGCCTATTGATGATTTTGTTCTGTACTGCGAAAGATCGGGCAGCGAGGGTAAGGGCTATGCAAAACAGCAAGGCATCAGCTGCAAAACTGCACCCGATTACAAGCGGCTTGCAGGCAAAGCGCGCTATGATACCGCGGCAGCGATATCCGGGGAAGCTTTTGCAAGCGCTGAAACGGTCATCATCGCATCGGGACTTGACTATGCCGATGCCTTGGCAGGCGTGCCGCTGGCAAAAGCATACAGCAGCCCTATCCTGCTGGCAGGAAAGGACAGTCTTACAAACGAAACCCTTGATGAGATCAAAAGGCTCGGTGCAAAGGCGGCGATAATTCTCGGCGGCGAGAAAGCGATCGGAAAAGGCGTGGAAACAGCTTTAAAACAAAATGGCTTTGCCGCAGCAGCTGTCAGACGCATAGCCGGAAAGACAAGATTTGAAACCGCCGCACTTATCGCGCAGGAACTTGAAAAGCATACAAAAACTGCATCAAAAACGGCATTTGTGGTCTCTTACACAAGCTGTGCCGATGCGCTTTCCGCAAGCACAGCAGCGGCATTGAGCGGCTCGCCTATACTTTACGCTGCAAAAAGCGGCGAGCTGAACGCTCAGACAAAGGCTTGCCTCGCAAAAGCCGATAAAGCGTTTGTTATCGGCGGCGACGGGGTCATCTCGGATAAAGTGCTCAAAGCAGTCAGCGATGCGACGAAGAAAAAACAGGCGGAGAGGATATTCGGGGCGAACAGATACAAGACCTGCGTTGCGGTCAACGAGAGGTTCAAGGATATCCTCACAGGCAGTCAGATCTGTGTGGCTAAAGGGCTTGACTTCCCCGATGCACTTGCAGGCGGCGTGCTTGCTTGTATGAAAAACGCGCCGATGTTCCTTGCAGACGGGGCTGTTTCAGCAGAGCAGGCAAACTATATAAAGTCCAAAAAAGCGGACAGTTTGTACGTTCTCGGCGGTATCGGCGCGGTCAGCGAAAAGCTCGTGCAAAGCATCAGCGCGGCAGGTTCTGTATAAAACAAAGGGCAATTTTCTATTGATTTTGTCAAAAGTATAAAATTTCTTAAAATCAGACAAAAGCACTTGAAAAAAATCGCGGATTGCGCTATAATATCTATGAATGTATATGTTATACATTGACTATTTTTTGAGAGGAGTTTAATAATGATCTATTCTCACGAAGTTGAAACAATGTGCCCTATCGCACAGGGCGTTGCTCACGGCGCAGCTCCTATCCCGGAGGAAGCTAAGTGGGTAAAGGCAAAAGAGATCAAGGACATCTCAGGTTTCACACACGGCATCGGCTGGTGCGCACCTCAGCAGGGTACCTGCAAGCTGACACTCAACGTTAAGGAAGGCATTATACAGGAGGCTCTGGTAGAGACTATCGGCTGCTCTGGTATGACACATTCCGCAGCTATGGCAGCTGAGATACTGCCCGGCAGAACTATCCTTGAGGCACTCAACACCGACCTCGTATGTGACGCTATCAATACCGCTATGAGAGAGCTTTTCCTGCAGATCGTTTACGGTCGTTCACAGAGCGCATTCTCTGAGGGCGGACTTGTTGTCGGCGCAGGACTGGAGGACCTGGGTAAGGGACTTCGTTCACAGGTCGGCACAATGTACGGCACACTCGCAAAGGGACCTCGTTATCTTGAAATGACTGACGGCTATGTAACAAAGCTGGCTCTCAATGCTGATGACGAGATAATCGGCTATAAGTTCGTTAACTTCGGCAAGATGATGGACTTCATCAAGGCAGGCGACGATGCTAACACAGCATTCGAGAAGGCTCAGGGTCAGTACGGCAGAGTTGATGACGCTGTTAAGCTTGTTGACCCGAGAAAAGAATAAGGAGGTAACGAGTTATGGCATTGTTTGAATCATATGAGAGAAGAGAAAAGCAGATCCTTGCTGTTATTAAAGAGTACGGCATCAATTCTATCGAAGAATGTGCTGATGTTTGCAAGGAAAAGGGTCTTGACATCTACGCTCTGGTAGAGAAGATCCAGCCTATCTGCTTTGAGAATGCAAAGTGGGCTTACACAGTAGGCTGCGCTATCGCTATCAAGAAGGGCTGCAAGAAGGCTTCTGAGGCTGCTGCTGCTATCGGCGAGGGACTCCAGGCTTTCTGTATCCCGGGCTCTGTTGCAGACCAGAGAAAAGTTGGTCTTGGTCACGGTAACCTGGGCAAGATGCTGCTCGAGGAGGACACAGAGTGCTTTGCTTTCCTCGCAGGTCACGAGTCATTCGCTGCTGCTGAGGGCGCTATCGGTATCGCAGAAAAGGCTAACAAGGTAAGACAGAAGCCTCTGAGAGTTATCCTTAACGGTCTTGGCAAGGACGCTGCTCAGATCATCGCAAGGATCAACGGCTTCACCTATGTTGAGACCGAAATGGATTACGCAACAGGTGAGGTCAAGGAAGTATTCCGCAAGGCATACTCCGAGGGACTTCGTGCAAAGGTAAACTGCTACGGTGCTAACGATGTAAGAGAAGGCGTTGCTATCATGTGGAAGGAAAACGTTGACGTTTCCATCACAGGTAACTCCACCAACCCGACAAGATTCCAGCACCCTGTTGCAGGCACATACAAGAAGGAAAGAACAGATGCAGGCAAGAAGTACTTCTCCGTTGCTTCGGGCGGCGGTACAGGAAGAACTCTGCACCCTGACAATATGGCTGCAGGTCCTGCTTCCTACGGTATGACCGATACACTTGGCAGAATGCATTCTGATGCACAGTTTGCCGGCTCGTCCTCTGTTCCTGCTCACGTTGAGATGATGGGACTTATCGGTATGGGCAACAACCCGATGGTCGGCGCAACAGTTGCTTGTGCAGTTGCTGTTGAAGAGGCTATGAAGTAATAGCAGACAAGCTAAAAAAATTAGACGTTCTCGTTTTTCGGGAACGTCTTTTTTTGTAATTATAATCAATTCACAGGCAGTATCGGCAGCTCGTAGGGGTCATTTGTCACGGTGGACTCTTTGGTTTGCGTAGATTTAGTCTGCGTATCGCTGCCCTTGGTAAGCTCGGTAGACTTCGTGCTTGAATCGCTGCCCTCTTTCGACGGCTTTTCACTGCTGCTGTCTGAGCTGTCATCCTTGGTGCCTGTGGTTTCGGTAGAACCGCTGTTATCGCTGCTTGAACTGTTCTGTTCGGGTTTGCTGTCATCGGTCGGCGCATCTGCGATAATCGAGCTGTCACCGCCTGTATTGGTCGCTGTTGTTATCGTGCTGCTGTCCTGCTGCGATGACTCGCCCTTGCTGCTGTCTGATCTGCAGCCTGCCAGCGCAAGTGATGCACATATCGCAGACATTAGTATTATTCTTTTTATCATCAAACTCTTCCTTTCGGCATAAATGCTTTTACAAAAATGATTATACCAGACCTCGTTTTTGTTGTCAAGATGTGCCTGCTGCGCTACGAAAACTTCAATCGTGCATACCAATAGTTGCGTAAAGCGCGCAAATTGTTGCAAATACATTACAAACACACATAAATATAGTATAATATGTTTAAGTTTATTAAGCTAATCATCCAATCCATCCCCTTGTCAGCGCTGTGAATGTTTTCGCGGCGCTGTCGCTTTAAATAAATGACATTTTCTTATATTTTAAGTCATTATTATTCATTTTTTAACAATATTGAGCTATAATAAAACCAGTATTTGTGAAAGGAAAGTTACCATATGAGACTTGCCGTACTTGATGACGAAAAAGCCTTTATAAACGAGTTCTCTGATATAGCCGCCCGCATTATGCCCGATGCAGAGATAATAGGCTTTGACAAAGAGGACAAGCTTATCCAAAGCCTCAGCGGCGACAAGGTCGACTGCGTGTTTATGGATATATGCCTTGACAACACCAGCGGCATTGACAGCGCAAAGCACGTCAAGGATATCTCACCCGATACACCCGTGGTTTTTGTTACGGGCTATCCGCAGCAATACTGTCAGAGTATTTTTCTGGAGCATTTTGACTTTGAGCCGTTCGCCTTTGTCTGCAAGCCTGTCGAGCCGAATGTATTGCAGAGAGTTTTTGAAAAGCTCGAATCAAAGGGAAAAGACAAGTCTGCCACGATCACGCTCCATTCGGGCAGGCAGGACGTTATTCTGAACACGCAGGAGATAATCTATGTGGAATCGAACAGGTGGTATGTGCTGGTACATACAAAAAACAAGGTGATAACCGTTCGCGCAAAGCTGTCCGACATCGAGCAGCTCCTGCCCGAGAGCTTCATAAGCTCACACAAAAGCTACGTTGTAAATGCAAGCTACGTGCGCGCTTTCAATTCATCAGCCGTTACACTTACAGACGGTACCGAGCTGCCTGTCAGCAGGAGCCACAAGACCGATTTCAAGCAAAAGATTTTAAGTATAAAGGGGTTTGGATAAATGCTGCGTTATATGTGCTATGCTGCCTGGTGCGTTTTTTCTAATCTGCCGATGTTCATCGGGCTGCATCTCAACCTTACTCCGAGGATAAAAAACAAACGCCTGGTCTATCTTCCGATGATACTGGTAAACATCAGCTATCTGATAATCGCAGTAATCCTGACAACAGAAAACAATGTAATGCGAGTGTGCTTTTTCATGGTATATCTTTTATATTCTGTTGTTGCATTTTCGGAAAAACCGTGGAAATCTATTGTCGTTGCATCATCGCTCGGCGCGCTGTCGTTTGCTATCGACCTGATTGTTGAGTTCCCCGTGTATCTGATAATCGGCAAGGTGCTTACTCCGTCAGAGGTCAGATGGGAAACTCTGCTTATAATGATAATATTCGGGCTTTTGTATATGATATCGGTTATCATATACACCCGCATAAACAAGAAAAATGAAAGCGTGGTCGATAAGACTTCTATACTGTTTTTTATGCTGCCGCTGAGCAATATGTTTCTGATACTCGCCGTTGCATCGGCATTCAATGCGCCTGACTTCTGGACTCCCCTGCGTTCTACAATGCTGACGATCGGTGTTATCGTAATGATAGTGTCGCTGTTTTTGCTCTACCGCGCGATGAAAGAAAACTACCGCGCAAAGCAGTCGCAAATGAAGCTCGCGCAGCTTGAATACAATCAGCGGCTTTCCGAAAGCTACTTTGAGAACATCACGCAAAGCGCGCAGATGCTGATGAAATACAAGCACGATTTCAACAACATGATAACAACTGCGCTGCATATGGTGAACTCAAACGATGAAAGCACGAAAAAGCAGGGCGTTCAGCTGCTTGAACAGATCAAGGAGAAAAACAGCGAAACGGCTATCCCCTTTTACTGCAAAAATCCTGTTGTGAACACGATACTGTTTGACAAATCATCACGCGCAAAAACAGAGGGCATTGATTTTACCACCGATGTCAAGCTGCCCGAAAGGCTCGATATAGAGCTTACCGACCTTTGCAGCATTTTTTCAAATCTTATCGACAACGGCCTGCGCAGCGCGTGCGGCAGTGATGACAACCGCCTTGAGCTAAAGGCGTGGTGCGACACGGGATATATGTTCGTGCGGACAAAAAACTATCCCGATGATGACTTTGAGCTGCCCTCGCAGGATAAGCAATTCGATCTGGCAAAGCCGTCGCCGCACGGCTACGGACTGTCTATCCTCAAGGAGCTTGCTGAAAAGTACAGCGGCAGCTTTGAGATAAAAAAGCAAGGCAGCGCGGTCGAGGCAATGTGCTGTGTCAGCCTGCCCGAAACTGCATAGCAAGGGACTTTCAGGCAGTAAATTACCCAATATTTTTGCATTGAAACTGCACTAAACATATGCTATACTAAAGGCGTTCCGAGAGAACAAATAAAAAAATGGAGGATAGCATTTATGTGTGGATTTTGTTGTTTTCGTGACATACTGAAATGGCTTTGCAGCTTTGGCTTTTGCAAATAAGACATAACAAAAAACAGCCTTTCGGGGCTGTTTTTATTGTCCAAATATCCGTACAGTTGTTAGTCTGTTACCGTCCAGTCGATAGGCGCGATGCCGTTTTGCTCAAGAAACGCATTGACCTTTGAAAAGTGACGGCAGCCGAAAAATCCACGGTGCGCAGAAAGCGGTGACGGGTGCGGCGACTGGAACACACCGTGCAGCGGATTGGTTATAAACGCTGCCTTTGCGCGTGCGTTCGCACCCCACAGGATAAACGCGATAGGTCTGTTGGCAGCATTGAGCTTGCGTATCACCTCATCGGTAAGTATCTCCCACCCCTTGCCGCTGTGCGAGTTCGCCTGCCCCTCACGCACGGTCAGAGATGTGTTCAGCAGCAGCACCCCCTGCTTTGCCCAGCAGGTGAGATCGCCGCTTTTTGAGATCGGCAAGCCAAGATCATCATGCAGCTCTTTATAGATATTCTGAAGAGAGGGCGGCAGCATTACGCCCTTTTGCACGGAAAAGCAAAGCCCGTGCGCCTGATGCGGCTCGTGGTAAGGGTCCTGCCCGATAATTACTGCCTTCACATTCTCATAAGGGGTGAATTTGAAGGCGTTGAAAATATCGTACATATCGGGATAAACGTGATAGTGCGCATATTCCCTCTTCAAAAATTCACGCAGCCTGAGGTAGTAGTCCTTTTTGAACTCATCGCCAAGTATACTGTCCCAGCTGTTGCCTATGTTAACCATTGCCTGCAATTGCGGCTACGACTACGCCAAGTATCATAAGCGCAACAAGTGCGAGTGCAAAAATACGCATAAGCAAGGACTTTTTCTTTGGGTTCATTTAAAACATTCCTTTCAATTATATCTTGCATTATAGATTATATTTTAACACATTTATATAACAATTGCAAGAGTGTACGTATTTTAACTTTAGCTTAATATCAAACAAATTTGATGAAAGCTATTGAAATATTTTGTACATTGTGTTATAATGTAAGTTAAGTTAAACGAAATCTCCATAAAAGGAGGAAGTAAAAATGTCAGTTGAACTCATCAAAAACCCGTACTGTTTACTTGACCTTGAGGATATAGACCACCCAATCGAAGTTGACGAGCGTTATATAAGCGTGCTTGGCTACACCCGGGAGGACTACAAAAACGGGAAGATAGATTTTTCCACACTTATAAATGACGAGGACAAGCGCGAGCTTGCAAAGGTATGGAGCGGCGGAAACGGCTTTTATTATCTGCGCCACAATATGAACAAAAAGGACGGCACGACGATAACCGTTGACGCTATGATAATGCTGTACGATAAGGACGGCAGAAAGCGCGCTTATGTTTCCTTCAGCGACTATACGCACCAAAAAGAGCTTGCACTCAAAAGCGACTCCTACCGTAAGGAGATCGAGGCGCTGACAAGCGATATTGTCGGCGGTGTTGCGGTGCTTTATGCTGACGATCTGCGGATCTACCGCTGCAACAACGAATTCAGAAAATTCTTTGATGTTGAGGAAAATGCAGAGGTACCGCCGATAGAGACCTATATAGACGACAGCGAGAAAGCGCGCCTTTCATCAACTGTTGAAGATGCTATCAAGCACAATATCCCTGCGGAGATAGAGGTCCGCTTTACGATCAACGGGCGTGACCGATGGTTCCTTATCGTCGGCAGACCGTTTGACAGCATCGGCGGCAGAGATCTTATCTACGCTATCTTCTACGATATGACGCACGAAAAGAAGATGATCTGTGACCTTGAGCTTCAGGCTGCGCGGTACAGATTTATTACGCAGACGCTCGACCACATCTTTATCGACTACGATGTGCGCAGCGACACGCTCAGCCTTTCAAGCAGCATCAACCGCTACGGCGACCCCGAGGTCGAGGACTATCTGAAAAAACACAAGTCATATGACAACATACACCCCGATGACCTTAACATTTTCAAAACCAACTGCGGTAAGTTTCTTGACCGCCCGTACAGCAGCGACTTTGAGATAAGGACAAAGACATTCGATGAAGAGTACACCTGGTACAAGCTCTCGCTGACAAGCGTTGCGGGCTCTGATATGAAGGTCACAAAGGTCTATGGTGTAATGAGCAACATCCAGGACGTTAAAAAGCTGTCCAAGCGGCTTGAAATGGATAACGAATATATCAACTTCCTTATCACGACCGACAGCGTTACGGGTATGCTCAACTACAAGACGTTTGTTTCAAAGGCGGATGAGCTGCTCAAAAACAGGGACAAGTCCTATGTTTACGGATTTGTATACTCCGACATCAACGGCTTTTCCTATGTAAACGACAATCTCGGATTTGAGGCAGGCAACAAGATGCTGCGCTCTTTCGGGCAGATAATCACAAATGTACAGACAAACATTATCGCCTGCCGTATCTACTCGGATTTCTTTATCGGTCTTTACAGGGCAAGAACGGTCAGCGAGCTGGTGAGCAGTCTTAATCAGCGCAACCACGAGTTTTACATACAGCAGCAAAAGCTGCTGCCGGGCAGCAATCTCAACATCTGCGCAGGGCTGTACATATGGGACGACGGCGTTGATATCGAGCGCGCTGTGTTCAACGCAAACCTTGCAAGAAAAAGCGTCAAGGGCATCTCACATGGGGACTGCGGTTTGTATGACCCGCAGATGCACATTCAGCGTGCGCGTGAGCAGAAGATCGCCAACGAGCTTAATATGGCAATAGACTCGGGACTTATCGAGATGTTCCTTCAGCCGAAGTTCTCTATGGAAACAATGGAAGTCATCGGTGCGGAGGCACTTGCAAGGTGGCGCAACGTTGACGGCACATACATTATGCCGGGCGAATTCATCGCAGTGCTTGAAAAGGTCGGCTATATTGACGAGCTTGATTTTTACATCTACTCACAGGTGCTCGATACACTTGTTGACTGGAAAAGACGCGGCAAAAAGATGCTGCCGATATCAGTCAATTTCTCGCGCCAGCATGTAAGGCAGGCTGACTATGTTGATAAGATAATCTCGCTGGCAAAACAGCGCGGAGTATCTCCCGAATATGTGGAGATAGAGATCACCGAGTCCTGCTTTGGCGATGACCTTGACAAGCTTTTCCGCGATATGTCAAAGCTTCAGGAGGCAGGTTTCAGGATAGACATCGACGATTTCGGCGTAAGCTACTCAACGCTGGGCGTTCTGCTCAACGCACCTGTTGATATGGTCAAGATAGACAAGTCATTCATTGACGAGATAACAAGCAACGAAAAGGAAAGAGTTTACGTCAAGAACATCTGCCAGCTCATCTCCACAATGGACAAGGATCTGATATTTGAGGGCGTAGAGACTAAAGAGCAGGCACAGATACTTTGCGAGATAGGCTACACCAAGGCACAGGGCTGGCTGTTCGACAAGGCGCTGCCGCTTTCTGTATTCAATGAAAAGTATATGAAATAATAACAAAGCCATACGAAAGAGATGATCTTACGTATGGCTTTTTACTTTTATTATTGCGCTTTATTTGAGTTTGCTCTCTCTGTAAATGATATCATCTCTCGATGGACCGTTTGATACCATTGTTATCGGGAAGCCGATCTGCTGCTCAACAAAGTCGATATATTTCTTGCAGTTCTCGGGAAGCTCGTCATAGTTCTTAATGCCTCTGATGTCTGTCTTCCAGCCGTCAAGCACTTCAAGCACAGGCTTGCACTTTTCAAGTATCTGTGTGGTCGGGAAATCCTTGATGATCTCGCCGTTGTACTCGTAACCCGTGCAGACAGGTATCTTATCAAGGTAGCCAAGAACATCTATAACCGTAAATGCAACATCTGTTGTTCCCTGTATACGACAGCCGTACTTGGTGGCAACACAGTCAAACCAGCCCATTCTTCTTGGTCTGTGAGTGGTCGCACCGTACTCACCGCCGTCGCCGCCGCGCTTACGAAGCTCCTCAGCCTCGTCACCGAAGATCTCGGAAACAAATGCGCCTGCGCCAACTGCTGATGAATAAGCCTTGACAACAGTTACTATCGTCTTTATCTCGTACGGCGGGATACCTGCGCCGATAGCGCCGTAAGCCGCAAGTGTTGATGACGATGTTACCATCGGGTAGATGCCGTGATCGGGATCTTTAAGAGAGCCAAGCTGTCCTTCAAGCAGAACATTTTTACCCTCTTTGAGCGCATTCCAAAGGTACGCTGAAACATCGCAGACATATGGTGCGAGCATTTCCTTATACTCCATAAGGGTGTTGAAAAGCTCGTCAGGATCGATCGCAGGCTTATGATAGAGATGCTCCAGCAGGATATTTTTCTGTTCAAGCACCCTGGCGATCTTCTCCTTCAGTGTATCCTCGTGGAAAAGCTCCTGCACCTGAAAACCGATCTTTGCATATTTATCGGAATAAAACGGTGCAATACCCGATTTTGTCGAGCCAAAGCTTGCCTTGCCAAGTCTTTCCTCTTCATACTGGTCAAAAAGAACGTGGTACGGCATTACCATCTGCGCTCTGTCGGAAATAAGTATCTTTGGCATCGGTACGCCCTTTGAGGTAACGTCCTTGACCTCGTTGAAGAATTTCTTGACGTCAAGAGCTACGCCGTTGCCGATTATATTTGTCGTATGGTCATAGAAAACACCCGATGGCAGAGTATGCAGAGCGAACTTGCCATAGTGATTTACAATAGTATGTCCTGCATTCGCACCGCCCTGAAATCTGATTACGATATCAGACTCCTGAGCCATCATATCGGTAAGCTTGCCCTTACCCTCATCGCCCCAGTTTGCGCCAACTATCGCTCTAACCATTATTATGTCCTCCTTAGCTTAAAAAGCCGTTTTAACGTGTTAATGCACGAATATGCACAATCTCACCCAATAATTATAGCACATATTTTTTCTTGTGTAAATACGGCGAATGACATTTAACATTTTCATAACATTTTAAGTGTCACAAAAACTTTACATATACCGCGCAAATAGTGTTGACAAAGCAGGGCGAATGTTGTATAATGTTGTCTGTTGAACAAAATAGCCTTATCAAGAGTGGCGGAGGGACAGGTCCTATGAAGCCCGGCAACCTGCGTATTTTATACACAAGGTGCTAATTCCTGCGGAGTTTTCCGAGAGATGAGGAAATCGTGGTATTTCAAGCATTTCGGAAACGGAGTGCTTTTTTTCGGCTATTTTGGCATTTAAGCACGGCGAATGCCGAATTTGAGACCTTTAGAAAGAGGTAAAAAAGATGTCAAGACATTTATTCACATCAGAATCGGTGACGCAGGGTCACCCCGACAAGATCTGCGACCAGATCTCAGACGCTATACTTGATGCTATGCTTGCACAGGATCCAATGTCAAGAGTCGCTTGCGAGACAGTTGCGACCACAGGCATGATAATGTGCATGGGCGAGATAACGACAAAGGCGAATGTTGATATCCCGCAGATAGTCAGAGATACTGTCAGCGAGATAGGCTACAAACATGCAAGCTTCGGCTTTGACAGCAACACCTGCGCGGTCATCACGACAATAGACAAGCAGTCCCCCGACATCGCTATGGGCGTTGATAACGCTCTTGAGGGCAGGGACAACAACGAGTTTGACACTGGTGCGGGCGACCAGGGTATCATGTTCGGCTTTGCGTGTGATGAAACGCCCGAGCTTATGCCTCTGCCGATCTCACTTGCGCACAAGCTTGCACTCAAACTTACGCAGGTAAGAAAGGACGGCACTCTCGGTTATCTGCGTCCCGACGGCAAAACGCAGGTCACGGTCGAGTACGAGGACGATAAGCCTATCAGAGTTGACACGGTAGTAGTTTCATCACAGCACGATGAAAAGATCACTCTTGAGCAGATAAGACAGGACATAATCGAAAAGGTCATCAAGGCAGTTATCCCCGGTGAGCTTTTAGTTGATACAAAGTATTTTGTAAACCCGACAGGCAGATTTGTCATCGGCGGACCGCAGGGTGACAGCGGACTTACGGGCAGAAAGATAATCGTTGACACATACGGCGGATATGCCCGTCACGGCGGCGGATGCTTCTCGGGCAAGGACCCAACGAAAGTCGACCGTTCAGCTACCTACGCTGCAAGATATGTGGCTAAGAACATCGTTGCGGCAGGTCTTGCGAAGAAGTGTGAGGTAGAGGTTGCTTACGCTATCGGTGTAGCACGCCCTGTTTCGATAATGGTCGATACCTTCGGCACAGGCAAGGTGAGTGACGAAAAGCTGTCGGCGGCTGTAAACAAGGTGTTTGACCTGCGCCCGTCAGCAATTATAGAGATGCTCGATCTGCGCAAGCCGCAGTATAAAAAGCTTGCTGCATACGGTCATATGGGACGTGAGGATCTTGGAGTTGCTTGGGAAAGGACCGACAGGGTGAACGCTCTGCTTGAGGCAGTAAAGTGATAAAAGCGCAGATATTCAACGGCTTGCCAAGGCAGTCACAGGAGATACGAAGCGCGGTCTTTATCAACGAACAGGGCTTTAAAAACGAGTTCGACGAAACCGACAAGTCCGCACGGCACATCGTTGTGTTTGATGATGACAGCGCTGCGGCGACCTGCCGTGTATTCTTTGATGATGACAAAAACAGCTATGTGCTTGGCAGACTTGCGGTGATGAAAGACTTCCGCGGTCAAGGGCTTGGTTCGATAGCTGTCAGCGAAGCAGAAAAGCTCGTGCGCTCAATTGGCGGCAAAAGCATTATGCTCCACGCACAATGCAGAGTATCCCGCTTTTACGAAAGACTTGGTTACACGCAGTTCGGCGGTATTGATCTTGACGAGGGCTGCGAGCATATCTGGATGAAAAAAGAATTATAAACAAATGCGGAGAGCAGTATGGAATGAACTGAACCATAAAAAACGTACAATGACAAAAAAGACCTCCTATGGTATAATAGAAACCATAGGAGGTTTTGTTATGGCAAGAAGTTACAAACACAT
>CADAEJ010000015.1 GCA_902786965.1 uncultured Ruminococcus sp.
CGCTACCAAAAAGTACGGCGTTGCTGTTAAGTGCGCAACTATCACACCTAACGCTGCAAGAATGCCCGAGTACAACCTCAAGGAGATGTGGAAGTCCCCTAACGGCACTATCAGAGCGATGCTGGACGGTACTGTTTTCAGAACACCGATCCTTGTTAAAGGCATCACCCCGTATATCCCCACATGGACAAAGCCTATAACTATCGCCCGTCACGCTTACGGCGACGTTTACAAGAACGTTGAGATGAAGTGTCCGCAGGGCTCAAAGGCTGAGCTTGTTCTCACCGACAAGGACGGCAAGGAAACAAGAGAGCAGATCTTTGACTTTGAAAAGACCGCAGGCATCATTCAGGGACTGCACAACAGAGAGGACTCTATCTCCTCGTTTGCAAGGGCTTGCTTCAACTTTGCGCTTGATACCAAGCAGGATATCTGGTTCGCAACAAAGGACACTATCTCCAAAAAGTATGACCACACCTTCAAGGACATCTTTGCAGAGATCTACGAAAAGGAGTACAAGGAGAAGTTCGAGGCTGCGGGCATCGAGTATTTCTACACTCTTATCGACGATGCTGTTGCAAGAGTTATCCGCTCAAACGGCGGCTACATCTGGGCTTGCAAGAACTATGACGGCGACGTTATGAGCGACATGGTGGCAACCGCTTACGGCTCACTTGCTATGATGACATCGGTTCTCGTTTCACCTGACGGAGTTTACGAGTACGAGGCTGCTCACGGAACCGTTCAGCGTCATTACTACAAGCACCTCAAGGGCGAGGAGACCTCGACAAACTCGGTCGCTACGCTGTTTGCTTGGACAGGCGCACTGCGTAAGAGAGGCGAGCTTGACCAGCTGCCCGAGCTTGTAAAGTTTGCTGATTCGCTTGAAAAGGCAACTATACAGACTATCGAGGACGGCGTTATGACAGGCGACCTTTACCTGCTCTCAACGCTTGAAAACAAGCAGAAGGTCAACACCGAGGACTTCCTCAAGGCTGTAAATGAGAGGCTTGTAAAGATATTAGGGTAAAATTTTGTACAGATAAAGCAGAGGGTTTCCCACTCGGGAAGCCCTCTTTTTTGTACATATTTCTGGACAGTTACTTGATTTTGTAGGTTTCGCCTGCAAATTCTATATTATCAATTTTATCAAGCTCTATTGGAACTTCAAATCGCCCGCCGATAATGCCTTTACCATCTGATGTTCCAAAAGATAATACGCTGAAGTCCCGATTATTACCTTTACCACTGCTGATTTTACGACTTGCCCCATCATTATAATGGATAACCATTTCAATAGGCATAGTTTCAGTTTCATCAATAGAAAGCACATCTTTTTTGTATTCGTATTCAAACGTATAGTTTGTTAATGATGCTGTATGTCCGTTTTCCGAAATAAAATTTATAATTGGCATATTCGGTTTAAGATTGATCTCAAAACACAATCCCTCAAATTCATCATTTGCAAGTTGATCTATTGTGCGAATACTATACACATCTAAATTACTATGTGTATCTTTCATAAAAGCTATTTTTATCTTTTCAGGAAGTTCATTCCTTTTTTTGTTTTTGGAATCACGCATAATGATCTGTAATTGAAGTGCCTGCTTTTTTCTGTTACTGTTTTTTCCTCCCTTTTCGTCAAGTAAAAAAAAGGCATCGATACTGGTATCATCCTTTTCTTCAAGGCACTTTCCTGAACTATCAAATGGATAAACTATCGGTGTAGAAGAAAGAGCATACTCTCCCACATCATCAAGAGCTTCAACGGTCACAATGCCAGTTGCATAGTAATTGGTTATCATAAGGTTTTCAAGAGTCATACGAATGTTTTTATTCTCTGTCACTTGATTTACTGCATAGCCTTGAAATTCTATATCTGATGCCATTTTATCGTTGTAATACAGTTCAACACTCTCCTTGTTGGACAGCTTTGTGACTGCGACCGCGCCTGCGGTGACGGTCATTACTGCTGCGGCTGCGGCAACAGCTACCACCTTTGCCGAGAGCTTACGGCGGTGCTTTGTCTGTTTCATAACCGGCTTGCCCTGCGCCTCGTGAAGATACTTTTCATCTGCAAGTCCTATTATATCAAGCATCTTATCGTTCATAACAATCCCTCTCTTTCCAATAGCTTTTTCAGTTTGTTCCTCGTTCGGTGAAGTGTGACCTTGACCTTGCTCTGCGAGATGTCAAGCTTTTGCGCTATTTCCTCAATGGTGTGCATATACCAGTAGCGCAGCAGAAAAATGCGTCTTTGCTCGGGTTTAAGGCTTTCCAGAAATCCGTTGAATGCGTCCTTGAGCGCGAGCGTATCGTCAAGCTTTTCGAGTGCGCTGTCGCAAGCCGCTGCATCTGAAAGCTCCTCAAGCAGAAGCTCAACGTGCCCCGAGCCGCGCTTTTGTGCGTGCAGCTTCCGCCAATGGCTTATCGCGGTATTGCGCACAATTCCTGCAAGGTACATACGCAGATCATCGGGTCTTGCAGGGGGTATGGCGTTCCACACCGATAGGTACGCATCGTTAAGGCACTCATCGCAGTCCTGCCTGTCGCGCAGAATGTTCATCGCTATACTTTTGCAGTATGCGCCGTACTTGTTTTCAAGCTCCACAAGGGCATTTCTGTCCTTGACCTCAAGCAGCGCGATAAGCTCGTCATCGGTCATATGCCTTTCTCCTTTCTTTTGTTTTGAAGCGCTTCACCTATATAGACGCGGCGCGGCGCGAAAAGGTTACACAAAAAAAGCTGCCGCAAAATAATTGCAGCAGCTTTGAAGCGTTTTATATTTACTTTTACTTTGAAAATGCGGGAGTGGATCTTTGGTTCCAGCTTTCCTTTACGACGGGTGCTTTCAGCTCGGAATAGTCCTTCTGACCTGCGATCGCAGAATACACCTTTTTGCCGTCAGCAGTTACTGCGATGTCAGCAACGTGCTGTGTGTTTTCGTCATTTTTATCATAGACCGAGAAACAATAGCACTCTCTGCCCTTTACCTCGGCAGTACCTATGTATCCGAAAGAGCGCGCACCGCTTGTCTCGAACGCTTTTTCGCTGCGCTGTGCAGCTACATCGAGAGCCTTTTCAGCCCCCTGCGGTATCTGCGAGAACGTCTTATTCTCTGCCTGAGAGCTGTATGCCGACTGCGATGCAGTTTCCGGCGCTTTGTTATTATCCTTTGTATTGCCGCAGCTTACTGTCATCAGCGACACCAGCGCCATTGCTGCGATCACAATTGTCTTTTTCATAGCTTTGTCCCCCATATAGCCTTTACTCAGGCTCTCCTTTCTCTATATATAGTACCATTACACTATCATATTTCTATATTACAAAGTATACCATACCGATTTGCCGATGTAAACACTTTACACCAAACTTTCACCAAAAATACCGATAGTGAACATATTTCACTATCGGCACCAAGTTGGTTTATGCAATTTTGCACAAAAACAGGTTACGGATTTATTACAAGTGAACAATACAACTTTTGTGAAAACTATTAACCGGTTCAGGAATAGTCCACAACGTCTATCCACTTCATCAGCAGATCCTTTTCCTCTGCCTTGCCCTTGATAAGCTGCGCAGCCGCAACTATCGGCAGCCATGCCTGGACGTACTGCTTTGAGGTTCCGCTTTTCAAGCAATACTTGTCAAGGTACGGCTCTGCAAGCTCGGGATCGTTCAGACAAAGCAGCAGATATGTTCTCGCAACATCGGCAGAAGCGTTGCCCTGCCTTGCCGAGCCCCAGTTGATAACATATGTGCCCTCATCATTGATGATGATGTTCTTGGGCGCAAAGTTACCGTGGCACAGCTTGATGTGCTTGGGCATCGAATCAAGCCTTGTCAGCAGCTCGTACTTCTTGATCTCGTCGATCTGCCCAAGACTCTTTATCTGCCTTGTCATCTTATCCTTCAGCTTTGAGAGCAGCGGCATATACTGCGCGTGTATCTCTGTCTGTATGTCGATGAACTGGTTGAGATACTTGTCCATATTCTCGGGGTTTTCGTCCATAAGCTGCTGCATGGTCTTGCCCTTGATGAAGTCCATAGTTATCGACCACCTGCCGTCAACTACAGATACCTCATGCAGCGTCGGTATCTTGATAAACGAATTTACAAGAGTTGTTTCTACCCTTGCGTGAGTAAGTGCGGCATACAGGCATTTTTCCTTGTAAATGACGTCATTATACTCTCTTACGGCAAATCCGTCACGCTCGTAAACATCGTAAATATCGCTTGATGCGAGTAATCTTTTTTCGCTCATAATATCATTCCCTTCTGTTTTCCGAATCATAGCGACCGGGGTAAAGCTGATGATATGATAAACCATCTGCTGTATATATTATACACTCTTTTTTAACATTGTCAAGAGCCGTTTCGTGATTTTCACCATTGTACACACTTTAGTAAGTTTTAAAACATCATAAATTCATAAAAGCCTTAATTCTGACAGAAAAGACGAAGAATCACGTACAAAAAGTACACTGTATTAAATAAAAATGACCAATCGTCATTTTGACTAATAAAGTTGTTAAAAACATCACAAAGATGTAACGGAATGAAATTGACAAAAATGCGCATTTACTGTATAATGGAAGCAATAAAGATAATAATGTTTTCGGGCGGTAAAATTCCCGAGAGATCAATTCTAACAGGAGGTTATTTTTATGGCTAACGCGGAAAACAAGGACTATCTCGTTGATACTGTCCCTGCTCTTGAAAAAAAGCTGTCTGAACTCAGAAAGGCTCAGGAGATATTCTCCACTTACTCTCAACAGCAGGTCGACAAGATATTCAGAGCTGCCGCTATGGCTGCTAACAAGGCAAGGATACCTCTTGCAAAGCTCGCGGTCGAGGAAACAGGTATGGGCGTTGTCGAGGACAAGGTCATCAAGAACCATTATGCCAGCGAGTATATCTACAACAAATACAAAAACGTCAAGACCTGCGATGTCATCGAGCGTGACGAAGTTTACGGCACGACCGTTCTCGCCGAGCCTATCGGCGTTATCGCTGCGGTAATACCTACGACGAACCCGACATCAACGGCTATCTTCAAATCGCTTTTGTGCTTAAAGACCAGAAACGCTATCATAATCTCCCCTCACCCGCGTGCAAAGGCATCTACCATCGCTGCGGCGAGGATAGTGCTTGAAGCTGCGGTAAAGGCGGGTGCACCCGAGGGCATCATCAGCTGGATAGATGTTCCGTCGCTGGAGCTTACCCAGACAGTTATGCGCGAGGCTGACTGCATACTCGCAACGGGCGGTCCGGGAATGGTAAAGGCTGCATATTCAAGCGGCAAGCCGGCTATCGGCGTGGGCGCGGGCAACACACCTGCGGTGATAGATTCATCGGCTGACATTCTGCTCGCAGTTTCGTCAATTATCCATTCAAAGACCTTTGACAACGGTATGATATGCGCATCTGAACAGTCGGTTATAGTTGACAAGAGCATATATAACGAGGTAAAAGCCGAGTTCAAGGCGCGCGGCTGTCATTTCCTCACAAAGGCCGAGACAGAAAAGGTCAGAAAGACCATAATCATAAACGGCTCGCTCAACGCAAAGATCGTCGGACAGTCTGCGTTTAAGATCGCAGAGCTTTCCGGGGTGAAAGTCCCCGAGGATACCAAGATACTGATCGGCGAGGTAACAAGCGTCGACATCAGCGAGGAGTTTGCTCACGAAAAGCTCTCCCCTGTGCTTGCAATGTACAAGGCAAAGGACTTTGACGATGCACTCAGCAAGGCTGACAGACTTGTTCGCGACGGCGGTATCGGTCACACATCATCGCTGTACTGCAACGTTATAACCGAAAAAGACAAGATCGAAAAGTTTGAAAATACTATGAAGACCTGCCGCATACTTATCAATACACCGTCTTCGCACGGCGGCATAGGTGACCTTTACAACTTCAAGCTTGCTCCTTCTCTTACGCTGGGCTGCGGCTCGTGGGGCGGAAACTCCGTTTCGGAGAACGTCGGCGTAAAGCATCTTTTGAACATCAAAACTGTTGCTGAGAGGAGAGAGAATATGCTTTGGTTCAAATCGCCCGAAAAGGTCTACTTCAAAAACGGCTGTCTGCCTGTTGCTCTTGAGGAGCTTAAAAACGAGCTTGGCAAAAAGAGAGCTTTCGTTGTTACAGATACCTTCCTTTACAAAAGCGGCTACGCTAAATGCATAACCGATAAGCTCAGCGAAATGGGTATTGCTTACCACGTTTTCTCCGATGTTCAGCCCGACCCGACACTTGCAAATGCGCAATCGGGTGCAAAGGAAATGGCAGAGTTCGAGCCTGACGTTATCATCGCGCTCGGCGGCGGCTCGGCTATGGACGCGGCAAAGATAATGTGGGTTCTGTACGAGCATCCCGATGCTGATTTTGAAGATATGGCTATGGACTTTATGGACATACGCAAGAGAATATACAAGTTCCCGAAAATGGGTGAAAAGGCTTACTTCGTGGCAGTTCCTACTTCTGCGGGCACAGGCTCGGAGGTAACTCCGTTTGCTATCATCACCGACCAGGAGACAGGCACAAAGTATCCTATCGCTGACTACGAGCTGCTGCCGAATATGGCTATCGTTGATGCGGATATGATGATGAACGCTCCGAAGGGACTCACCTGCGCATCGGGTATCGACGTTCTTACTCACGCGCTGGAGGCTTATGCATCTGTTATGGCTTCCGACTACACAGACGCACTTGCGCTCAAGGCTGCAAAGCAGGTATTTGACTATCTGCCGTCTGCATACAAAAACGGCGCAAAGGATCCTGTTGCAAGAGAGAAAATGGCAAACGCCGCTTGTATGGCAGGTATGGCTTTTGCAAACGCTTTCCTGGGTGTAAACCACTCGATGGCACACAAGCTCGGCGCTTACCACCACCTGCCGCACGGTATTGCAAACGCGCTTATCCTTACAAGAGTTATGCGCTACAACGCCGACCCGACTCCAAGAAAGATGGGTACCTTCTCGCAGTACCAGTACCCGCACACACTTGAAAGATACGCAGAGGTCGCACGCTACTGCGGCTTTGGCGGCAAGGACGACAAGGAGTCATTTGAGAATCTTCTCAAGCAGATAGAAAAGCTCAAGAAGACTATCGAGATAAAGCCGACTATCGCAGATTACGGCATCAAGGAGGAGGACTTCCTCGCAACGCTTGACGAAATGGTTGAGAACGCGTTCAATGACCAATGCACAGGTGCAAACCCGAGATACCCGCTGATGAGCGAGATCAAGGAGATATACCTCGCGGCATACTACGGAAAATAAGACAAACTAAAAAGCGTCAAGGCTCATTGCCCTGACGCTTTTTGTTAAATATGACTTGTTTTTGATAATCAATAATAAATATAGTAATGTGAGTATCCTTTTGGCTTTGTAATGCCTGCTGCAATTATCCAATCATCACTCTCGTTTCCTGCCACAGCTTCCTCCATCCCCTTGACCGCCAGAACTATCTGGTCAAAGCTTAAACTGGTTCTAAGCACATTGCTTTTCAGGTCAGGTGAACCTGTCCAGTAATTGTTGGAATGATTGTCATTTACAAAATGGATTGTATAATCTTTCCCATTTCCATGGTTTTCGTCATAGTCTTCCGAAAACATACCTTCACGATATTCAGAATTAGGGCGGTCAAAACCGATCCCATACTTTTTTTCTCCATTTTTATAATACTTAAACCCGACTGCCATGTTTGGATCGACCTGCCCGGTCGACAGTCTTGCCGCCTGCTCAAATCCTATATCCTTGCTCATTCTGGTCAGGTCGATGAAATTGTCGTATTTCCCAGCCGAGAATACATAATCATAGATATTTGTTTTGCAGGCGATAGTATACCGACCAGCAACAAGATACTCGTAACGACCATCGGAGTTCTTCTTTACACTCTCCGAACTTTTCGAGTCTGTCGCTGAAGTCTGTTGCTGTGTTTCTTTCGGTTGTCCCGATGATAACGAAGTGACTGCATTACTGTCTGCCTTTTGGTCGCTTGCACTGCTTTCATAAGACTGACTGCTCACAGTCGATGAACTGTTTGTTTCGATTTTAGACGCAGTGCCTGCACTCTCGGACTCACCGCAGGCGGTCATAGATATCATTACTATTGCTGTGATTGCCGAAAGTGTTCTTCTGATCTTCATAATTGTAATCCTCCGTTAGTCATCTCAAATATGAACTATTGTAGTATATACATATAGATGTATATCAGATTCTTTGTTAAATTAGTGTTAATTCATCTTTTGCTTTACAAGTGGTCAACCTTCTCAATAATACTCTTGCATTCGGTAAAAAAACGGTGAAAATATGCCGATTTTGTGTTGAATTTTGCAGATAGATGTGTTATAATAGAATAAGTATATTTATTTGATTTTTCCGCTTTGGACCAAATCTATAAAGTCAAGAGGTTTTGAGATATGAACAGGAATTTTGACGTCATCATCGCAGGGTGCGGTGCGGCAGGTCTGTACGGCGCGCTCAATCTGCCAAGCGAGCTTAAAGTGCTTGTGCTTTCAAAAATGCAGAAGGACCTTTGCAACACGGCGCTTGCACAGGGCGGTATCGCAGGTGTCTACGACAGCCCAAAGGACAGCCCCGAATACCACAAGCACGATACCTTTGTTGCGGGCGGCTTTGAAAATGACCCCGTATCGACAGATGTACTTGTGAACGAGGCAAAGATAGATATTGCAAGGCTCATCGAGCTTGGGTGCGACTTTGACAAAAAGCCTGACGGCGACTACCACAGAACGCTTGAAGGCGGTCACGGTATGCACAGGATATTTCACCATAAGGACTCCACGGGTGCGGAAATTGAGCGCACTCTGCTGGCAAGCGTGCAAAAGCTTGACAACGTGACTATCCTTGAAAATGCCGTTATCTGCGATGCAAAGAAAACACGCACGGGATTTTCCTTCCTTGTGCTGAAAGACGGCGAGTTCACCACATACAACAGCCACTATTCTATCTTCGCAACGGGCGGTATCGGCAGAGTGTACGAGTTCACCACAAACTCCCCTATCGCAACGGGCGACGGTATCACGATGGCGTACAATATGGGCGCTGAGATAAAGCATCTGAGCTACATTCAGTTCCACCCGACCGCCTTTAATGACGAGCATACAAGACAGTGCTTCCTTATCTCCGAGGCGGTGCGCGGCGAGGGAGCATATCTGCGTAACTGCGACAAGGAGCGCTTTATGCACAACTACGACAAGCGCCTTGAGCTTGCACCGAGAGATGTGGTCTCGCACTCGATAATATTCGAGGCAAAGCGCACAGGCTCGAACAAGTTCTACCTTGATATCACTCACAAAGATCCCGACTTTATCAGGAACAGGTTCCCGATGATATATCAAAATCTGCTGAATGCAGGGATAGATATGACCAAAGACCTTATACCTATCTTCCCCTGCCACCACTACCTTATGGGCGGCATAAATGTCGATACCTTTGCGCGCACGAATATCCCAAGGCTGTATGCCTGCGGTGAATGTTCACACACGGGCGTTCACGGCAACAACAGGCTTGCAAGCAACTCTCTGCTCGAAGCGCTGGTGTTCTCAAGACGTGCCGCAGGCGATATCGCGCAGAAGATAAAGGACTGCGAAAAGGACTTTGAGGAGTATACCTTCACCGTTGACAAAAACGCTCCCGAGATGCCAACGGGCTTGCGCACACAGATAAGATCTATAATGCAGAAGGCATATTTTGTTCTGCCCAATATCCAGCAGCTTGGTCCCGGACTTGAAAAGGTCACACAGATAAAGGATATGCTTTATAACGGCAATTTCCATATCGACAAGGATCTTGTCGAGGCAAAGTCGCTTGCAACGGTGGCATATATCGTTTTATCGGAGGCATGGAAGATAGCGACCGAAAATGCCGAGATAACTAAAAGCAAGCACCCATAAGCTTGCAGTACCGAAAGGATTGATAAGATGAAGCTGATGCAGTTTCAGATAGATGATATTATCAAGACCGCACTTGCGGAGGATATCAACTACATCGATGTTACCACAGACTATCTTGTTGATGAAGGCAGCGTTTCGACCGCAAGATATGTCGCAAAGGACGATGGTGTGCTTTGCGGTATAGATATCGCTCTGCGCGTGTTTGAGCTGCTGGATAAGGACGTAAAAACACAGGTACTTATCCACGATGGCGAAAAGGTAAAAAAAGGCGATATAATCGCAAGGATAACCTGCTCGACAAGGGCACTGCTAAAGGGCGAGAGAACAGCTCTCAACCTTGTACAGCATATGTCGGGCATCGCAACGGCGACAAACAAGTGCGTTGAGCTTGTCAAGGGCACAAAGGCATCTATCGCCGATACGAGAAAAACTCTGCCGGGACTGAGAGCGCTGCAAAAATACGCAGTCACAGTCGGCGGCGGAAAGAACCACAGATACAATCTTTCCGACTGCGCCATGCTGAAGGATACTCACCTTGACGCTTACGGCTCTATGACGGGCGCGGTCAATGCCCTTCGTGAGAAAATGGGACACACGGTCAAGATAGAGGTAGAGGTTTCAGACCTGAAGCAGCTCGGCGAGGCACTTGACCTCGGTGTTGAGATAATCATGCTTGACAATATGAGCTGCGAGGATATGGCAAAGGCGGTGGAGATCACCGCAGGCAGAGCAAAGCTGGAGGCATCGGGCAACGTTACCGAAAAGACTATCGCAGCTATCGCACAGACGGGTGAAGATAGATAAATAATATGAAATGGTATACAGATAAATTTGACGAACTGAAAAATGCCAAGCCGATAATTTCTCTATGCGGTGATGACTGTGCGGTGTGTCCGAGATACCTTGCCAAAACCGATGACGAGCTTCACCAGACGGCTGTGTTCTGGAAAAAGGCAGGCTGGCGTGACAGAGTCGTTTCCAACGAGGAAATAAGCTGTACAGGCTGCGGCAGCAAGGGCGTTTGTGCGTTCGGGCTGATCGACTGCGTAAAAAGCCACGAGGTACAAAGCTGCAACGATTGCGCACAGTATCCGTGTGACAGGATACGCAAGGCAGTGGAATGCTCTGATGAGAAAAAAGCGGCTTGCAGGAAAGCCTGCGATTCGCAGGACGAGTTTGAGATGTTTTGCAGGTCGTTTTATGAGAAAGAGAAAAACCTGAAGATCTGAATGATGATACAACTATTAAATTTTTAATAAGCAAGGAGATGAACACAGACTATGGCAAGCCTTATTGATACTGAAAGACAATTCCATATAGCTACGCTGCCCGATGAGGTCGGCGGATATGTGATACTCCCGGGTGACCCGTTCAGAGTACCGAAGATAGCAGAGTATATCGACGATGCAAAACAGGTCGCACACAACCGCGAGTTCAACGTGTACACGGGTACACTCGGCGGCGAAAAGGTCAGCGTCTGCTCAACGGGTATCGGCGGTCCTTCAACTGCTATTGCCGTTGAGGAGCTTGTAAAGTGCGGCGCACATACTTTTATCAGGATAGGGACCTGCGGCGGAATGAACAGCAAGGTCAGCGCGGGCGATCTTATCATAGCAACAGCTGCGGTGCGCGGCGAGGGAACGTCTTACGAATATATGCCAAGCACCTACCCCTCGGCTGCTGATTTTACGGTCGTTACAGCACTGGTCGATGCGGCAAGGACTTTGAGCGACTCGCGCAAGGGCAACGGGTGGCATACAGGTGTTGTTCACAGCAAGGACAGCTTTTACGGTCAGCTGGAGCCTGACAACTCCCCTGTCAGCGACGGCGTAAAAAGCCGCTGGGATTCTTACATTCGGCTTGGCTGCCTTGCATCTGAAATGGAATGTGCGGCTTTGTTTGCAGTCGGTCAGGCGCGTAATGTGCGCTGCGGTGCGGTGCTTGCAAGTCTGTGGAACTGTCAGAAGAATCTCAACGAGGGTGCTGACGAGAGCATAACCCTTGATACAGACAGGGCTATCAGATGCAGCGTTGAGGCGGTAAAGCTGCTTATCTCGCGTGACAGGGAGGAAAAATGAATGGGTAGATTTGACGGCGCGTGGGAAGAAAACAGCGTTAAAGGACCTCGTGTTGAGATAGAAGGAAACAAGCTGACAAGGCTGTGGATGTCTGCACCTGTGCTTGAAACGACCTTTACAACGTGCGAGCAGGACGGCAAGATAATTTTCGACCTGGAGCATAAAGGGCTGCGCAACACAGGCTCGCTTGACCCGTACGCTGTAATAAAGGAGTGCTATTTTGACGGTACTGCACTTGTTTTTGTTGATGATTACAGATTCTCGGGGGTAAGCGAAACAAGGCTCTTCCCGACCGCAAACAGCCGCTACGGCAATGTTGCACTGGTCGATAAAGAGATGCTCCCCGCTTTGCAGGGCAGGTGGGAATCAAAGTACACCGACCTCGTTTTTGACGGCAATAAGCTGGGCATCTGCGGTCACGGTTCGCAAAAAGCCGATATCTCGATAGAGATAGTAACAGCACGCACAAACGGCTGTGACAGCGGTAATGTGCAGATCCTTGACAAGGACCCTGCGAAACAGTGTATCGGCGATTATTACAGCCTGTGCTACCGTGACGGCTCGATAACAGGGTGCATACAGGTCTGTGATGCAGATCCGATGAAGATCGTTTTTACCAAAAAGGCATAAAAAGCCTCGGAGTTTTTCGCTCCGAGGTTTTTGTTTTATTCATCGCCTATCTTGTATTCTTTTACTTCGTCACCGTCTTCGTACTGGATCTCGTTGACCTCTTCAGCAGACGGTATCTCCATTTTTTCAAGTTCCTGCGCTGTCATAGGCTTTTTCTTTTCAGGCTTGGAGTACAGATGCTCGATATCCTGCTTGTAATATTCTGTCGTGACGGGCAGCTTTTTCTTTCGCAGCTTGTTCTCGACATATGTTCTTACAAAGCTGTAAACCAGCGCAAATACAGGTACTGCAAGCACCATTCCCGCAAAGCCGAAAAGTCCGCCGCTGACAATAAGGGAGATAAGCACCCAGAATCCCGGAAGTCCCGTTGTGTCACCGAGTATCTTCGGTCCGAGGATATTTCCGTCAAACTGCTGGAGTATAAGAATGAAGATGAACAGCAGTATCGCTTTCTTGGGATCAACGATAAGCATAAGCAGCGTTGACGGCACAGCACCGATTATCGGTCCGAAGAACGGTATGATGTTGGTCACGCCGACAATTACCGAGATCATTATATTGTACTGCATATGCATCAGCGTCATACCGATAAAGCACAGCAGACCGATGATTATCGAGTCGATTATCTTGCCGATGATAAAGCCCGAGAAAACCTTGTTTGCCTGCGATGCAACGCTCATTATTTTTGCACAGGTGGACTTTTTGGTGATAGATACTATTGATTTTTTTATCTGCGCAAGAAGTGTTTCCTTGTTGCACAGCATATATATTGATACGATAAATCCAAGCGCAAAGTCCTTCAGGAACGAAAGCACTCCCCACGCGCCCGAAACAATATCTTCTAAAACAGGCTGGATCTTCTCGAAAAGAACATTTGCGTCTTTCGTGAATGTGTCTATCTTCTCATTCGCCGTCTTTACAAGGCTCGGAAAGTTCTTGAACGTCTTGCTTACCCAGCCCTGAAGATTTTCTCTGAGATCACCCATGTTTTCAAACAGGTTCTTTACGGATTTTACGACCTCAGGTACAACGATCGCTATCAAGCCGACAACTATTCCCAGAAAGACTATTGCCGACAGCGTGACCGATAAGGCGCGCAGCAGTTTTTTCTTGCCCCTTGTGCTTTTGAACTTGTTTGAGAACAGCTTTTCAACGTTCACCATTATAGGGTTCATCAAAAACGCTATGACAAGTCCCCAGATAACAGGCATGAAAACTGTTACTATCATACCCAGAAAGCTTGTTATTGCACTGAATTTGAGTATCGCAACGACCAAAAGCACGTTTATTGCGATGACCAGCGCCGCATAAAGAGCAATGGTATTATATTTTTTGTTTGGCATTATCTTCATCTGACCACTCCGTTATGCCTTACTTATTTGTATTTATACATTTTTTATTATACACCTTTTCCCACAGGATTGCAACAGCTTTTTAATTATTTTATCCATTTAATTTGCTCGCGTAAGTTCTGTTAACATAATATTGACTTTACATTCATTTTGCGGTCACATACCCTTGTTGACAAAAGCTGAAAAAGCGAATATAATTGTCTTGTGAATATATTCAAATCCTATGAACAGGAGTAAGTAGCTTCAGGCTTTGTGCTTTTCAGAGAGCTGCCGCAGTGGTGCGAGGCAGCAGGCAGGCTTTTGGCGAATGGACCTGTGAGGAGCAGCGGGAAAGCTGATATCAGCAAGTATCGCTCGCCGTGTTTCCTGCGTTAATGTGAGCGGATATGAAAGTATCTTTAGTGCCGATAAGGGTGGCAAAGCGATGTTCTATCGTCCCATAGCGGAGGTAGGACTTATTTTTTTGTATAAACAAGGAGAGTTATGTATGGAAAACAATATCATTCTTACAGGTGACAGACCGACAGGCTCGCTTCATCTGGGACATTATGTAGGCTCACTTAAAAAGAGAGTACAAATGCAAAATACAGGCAAGTATCAGACCTTTGTTATGATAGCCGATCTGCAGGCGCTTACTGATAATGCCGATAACCCGCAGAAGATACGCGATAACATCATGGAGGTCATGCTTGATTACCTTGCAGCAGGACTTACCCCTGACAAGACGACATTCCTTGTGCAGTCACATATCCCTGCGCTGTACGAGCTGCCGATGTACTATTCAAATCTTGTAACTATGTCAAGGCTCGAAAGAAACCCGACTATCAAAAACGAGATAAAAATGCGCAAATTCGAGCGCAGCATTCCCGTAGGCTTTATGACCTACCCTATCAGCCAGGCTGCTGACATCACCGCGTTCAAGGCAAAGTACGTTCCCGTCGGCGAGGATCAGCTGCCGATGCTTGAACAGGCAAGGGAGATAGTCAACAGCTTTAACAGAGTGTACAACTGCGATATCCTTGTTGAGCCCGAGGCTGTTCTGCCTGATTCGGACAGCTGCAACAGACTTGTAGGAACAGACGGCAACGCTAAAATGAGCAAGTCGCTTGGCAACTGCATTTATCTCAAAGACGATGAAAAGACTATCAAAACAAAGATAATGTCAATGTTCACAGACCCATCGCACATCAACATCACAGACCCGGGACACACCGAGAACAACCCTGTTTTCCTGTACCTTGAAGCATTCTCGACAGACGAGGATTTCAAGAAGTATCTGCCCGAGTATGCAAATCTTGACGAGATGAAACAGCACTACGAGCGCGGCGGTCTTGGAGATATGAAGTGCAAAAAGCTGCTCAACAGCGTGATGCAGGAGTATCTTGCACCGATAAGGGCAAGGCGTGAGGAGTATGCAAAGGATATGGGCGAGGTGCTTAATATGCTCAAAAAGGGCACTCAGCACGCTATTGAGGTCTCAAACGAAACGGTCAATGAGGTGCGCGATGCGATCGGCATCAACTATTTCAACGACAAGACCTTTATGGATAAGATATTCAAGTAATCTACGGGCTGCGTGATGAGCGCAGCCTTTGTTGTTGACATAGATGAAATGATATATTATAATAAGATAAATCAGAATTTAGCGTCTTTGACGCTAACAGTGAATAGTGAATAACGAATAGTGAAAAGTTAATAGTTAAGGTATCGCCTGCGGCGATGTAACTATTCACTATTCACTCTTCACTATTCATTGCTTATCGGTGCAAAGCATCGATAAATTCTGATTTATAACTTTTAAAAGGAGAAAATATGAAACACGTTGAAGTATTTACAGACGGCGCCTGCTCGGGCAATCCCGGTCCCGGCGGCTACGGAGTGATTTTAAGATACAAGGGCACGGAAAAGGAGCTTTCGGGCGGCGATGCGCACACGACAAACAACCGTATGGAAATGATGGCGGTCATCACTGCGCTTGAAACGCTCAAAGAACCCTGTGAGGTCACGCTTTACAGCGACTCGAAATACGTTATCGACTCGGTGACAAAGGGCTGGGCAAAGAGCTGGCAGAAAAAAGGCTGGATAAAGAGCAACAAGGAAAAGGCTCTCAACCCTGACCTCTGGGAAAAGCTGCTTGGATTGCTTGACAGGCACAAGGTCGAATTTGTATGGGTAAAGGGTCATGCAGGACACCCCGAGAACGAGCGCTGTGACAGGCTCGCTGTCGAGCAGTCGCAAAAATACAGAGGCGAATAGGTACGGAGGATAAGATGGATAGCAAAAAGAAAGTGCTTGTCGCAATGTCGGGCGGCGTTGACAGCTCGGTGACGGCAAAACTGCTGCTGGATGCAGGCTACGAGGTCGCAGGCGCGACTATGCACCTGTACTCAAACGATGATATCGGCATTGAGCGCACAAAGACCTGCTGCTCGCTTGATGATGTGCAGGACGCACGCGAGGTCGCATACAAGCTGGGCATACCCTTTCACGTTTTTAATTTTGCAGACTGTTTCAAGCAATGTGTTATGGATAAGTTCGTGGATACCTATCTTGGCGGCGGCACGCCCAATCCGTGTATCGACTGCAACAGATATCTCAAATTCGGAAAGTTTCTTGAAAGGGCGCAGATGCTCGGATTTGACTACATCGCAACAGGGCATTACGTTACAAAGGTGCGCAGCGAAAAGAACGGCAGATGGCTTTTGAAGCGCTCTGCTGACAGAAAAAAAGACCAGACCTATGTTCTTTATTCGATGACGCAGCAGCAGCTCGAACACAGCCTGTTTCCTGTCGGTGAAATGAATAAGAATGACATACGCGCGATAGCCGACGAAAACAGCCTTGTCAACGCAGGCAAACCCGATTCGCAGGACATCTGCTTTATCCCCGACGGCGACTACGCAAGCTTTATAACCTCGCGCGCAGGGCAGCAGCAAGGCGGCGACATCGTGCTTACCACAGGCGAAAAGCTTGGCACACACAAGGGACTGATACACTACACTATCGGGCAGAGGCGCGGCGTGGGCGTATCGTACAGCGAGCCTATTTTTGTGATAGAAAAGGACATCGCAGGCAACAGGCTTATCCTCGGCACACCCGATAAGCTGACGAGGACTACCCTCACGGCGTGTGATGTGAATATGCTGACGACGGATGAACTTAACAGTCCAATTAAATGTACAGCTTGCACAAGGTATCATCAGCAGGATGTTCCCTGCACGGTGACACCGATAGGCGAAAAGCGCGTAAGAGTGGACTTTGAGCAGCCGCACAAAGCTATCTGCAAGGGACAGGCAGTGGTTTTCTATGACGGAGACTTCCTTATCGGCGGCGGAACGATAGAGTGAGAGAGCAAGGATTAAGCTATGATAATAAATGTAGTAACAGCTGATGAAAACAAGATACGAGAGCTTGAACGCTCAAGCGCATTCACCTGGGAGGGTATGACACTTGATGATGAAAACATCTCGGAGATAGCGCAGATATTCTGCTCACAAAAGCTTGTCAGGCAAGACAGGCAGGAGATGACGGGCTACACCTGGACGGGCAGGCTGATGAACGAAATGTACGGTCTTACGGGCGACAACGCCTACCCCGACGACCTGCCTTTTCTGAGCTTTGAGCTTGACTCGTTTGACGGCGAGGGCAATCTTGATGTATTCAAAATGTCAGTAGGTGCAAGGTGGCTCGATGATATAATCCGCAACAACGAGCTGAACCAGCAGGAGCTGGATAAATAGTACAAAAAAACGGACTTGAAATCTCAAGTCCGTTTAATTTTTATTCTAACTCTACCGCATCAAAAAAGAACAGATAAGCTGAAGCATCATTAGTAATATCGTCATAAAGCTCAGAATGCTCAACAATCCACTCATCACCCTTACCGTTATTTCTATTGCGCAGCTCACCGCCGGCATTGACACGCACACGTAGATACGTGTTGTTTTCCGACAGCGGCATATACATCTCGCAATAGCCGTACAAATTGATCTTCTCCAACGTAGGATTGGAATACATAATATAATATATGTCTTTATCTTTATACTTTAACTTGCCTGTCGGATTTGTAGTTTGTTCCTGCCATTCAGCGACAGGGATAACAAAACTATCCACAGTGTAGCTAACAGTCAATAACTCCGTGTAATTATAGACCTCATAATACTTTCTTTTTTCGAGACTGCCCTTATTCATTCTCCAGCCATACATTCCGTCAAGGGAACGAAGCTTGATCTTCGGGTCAGTATGCGCCAGCTCAATTTCATCTTCGAGTATAGATCTGTCAGACACTGTACCCGTCATTGAGCCTGTCGCCGTCGTTATCTGCGCTGTGGTCGTCTCGGTATCATTATCAGTTGATGCTGACGTTGTCACAGAAGTTTTCTTCGTCTGCACAGACTCCTGTGTTGCCGCTGTGGTCGTGGTCCGTGTTTCAGATGATGTGTCACTGTTGCTGTCCGAGACCTTACTCTCGCCGCAGGCTGTCATTGACAGTGCCAAAGCAAATGCAAGAAAAGCGGCGGCTATTTTTCTTTTGGACATTTTGTTCACTCCCCTTTTCACGAGTATATCACTTTTATCCATATTTGTCAAATAAAAAAGGCTTGGATACTCTCCAAGCCCTTTATAATTCAAGTATCAGTCCATTGCGTTCTTGATAGCCTCGTAAAGCTCATCATATGTTTCATACGCAGGGATATCGGGGTTATCAGCCTTGATGCTGTCTGTGCTCTTGAAAAGGAAGCCTGCCTTGCTTGCCTTTATCATACCAAGATCATTGTGGCTGTCGCCCGATGCGATAGTTTCATAGCCTATCGACTGAAGCGCCTTTACAGTGGTGTACTTTGACTTTTCAACACGCATTTTGTAGCCTGTTATCTCGCCGTTGTCTGCTACTTCAAGAGTGTTGCAGAAGATAGTCGGCATACCCAGCTTTTTCATCAGCGGCTTTGCAAACTGTGTGAAGGTGTCGCTTATGATGATGACCTGCGACAGATCGCGCAGCTTGTCCAAAAACTCCTTCGCGCCCTCCATAGGCTCTATTTTAGCGATTGTTTCCTGGATCTCCTTGAGTCCCAGACCATGCTCTTTGAGTATCGCAAGGCGGTACTTCATCAGCTTGTCATAGTCAGGCTCGTCACGGGTAGTTTTGCGCAGCTCGGGGATACCGCTTGCTTCGGCAAAAGCTATCCATATTTCAGGCACGAGAACTCCTTCAAGGTCAAGACAGGTGATATACATTGACATTTTACATTCCTCCCGATAGGGTATTTATAGGGAAACTCTTTCCTTACGTCAAAAATTATACCACACATTTATCATATATTCAAGAAGATTTTATGAATTATTGCACGCTTGGATCGCAGACTGTACCGATGAACACGGGCAGCGTTGAATACGAATCCATTATTGCAAAAACAAACGGTCTGTCGAGAATGACCTCCTTGTGCTCAGGTTCGCTGAAATCAGCCTTTGCTCCAGCCTCAACAGCAGTTGCGGCAGCAGCTTTCGTCCCCTTTGCATCAAGCTCTATATGCGTCTTATGGAAAACCTGCTTGATATACGCATCGTTGCCTTCAAACATCTTTGAAAGGTCTGCATCATTTGAGAACGCCTCTGTAATACCCATACTCTGCAAAGCATCTTTAAGGCGCAGCTCGTGGTCAAATGTGAACTGCGGCAATTTTGTGGTGACCTCGTAATCATAGCTGCGCGACTTGTACAGCTTTGAGAACTCATCGGCTGTCATTGTTGAAACGAAATCGCTGACAGAGATGTCCTCATTTGGAAGAACAGCCATAAACTCATATCTTCCGCCTGCATAGTCCTTTGTAAAGCCGATAGCTCTTTCGTTTGAAAGATAGCACTTTTCTGTGCCTGTGAGCATTGTGCATTTTACCTCATCACCTTTGGCGTTGGTGAACTTCTGATTCTTCTTGACCTGACTGTCTTTATACTGCTTTTGCCACTGTGCATCAAATGCCACGCAGTTTATAAGATACATCAGATCGTTTGACTTGAAGGAGTCTATAACAGAGGGTATCATTCCGTCGGTCTTATCACTTACCCAGCTATTGACCTGACCAAGTGTCTTATCGTCAAAAGCGCCCTTAAACAGATCTGCGTTATACAGCTCCTTACAGTCCCTCAGGAACTGCTCTTTGGGAACGATGTCGTTTCTGTCCTTGACCCAGACAGAATTGGCTATCTTCACTTTTGCATTTTTATCGTTCTGCGCTTTGATCTCAGTCATAATGAAATTCATATTTTTGTTGAACGTTTCCTGCGAAACGCCCTTGTAAAGCACGTCCTGCATCTGCTTGAGAGTGTTTCCGTCCGCACCGTTCTGAGCCATTCCCAGTGCAAATGCGACGGACTCGGGCGAAACGAGCGTGTTCTTTCCTTTTGAAAGGTCATCTTTTACGGAGTTTTTGAAAAGCTCGACAGAAAATCCGTTGACTGCGCCGACAAACCCTTCGTCGTATTGCCCTTCTCCTTCTGTTCCTTTGAAATCATAATTTGCTGTCAGCTGCAGCGATTTGTCGATGTCCACATGAGAATACGCAGAAGAAGATATATCACCTGAAGATGTTTGTCCGCTGCAGGAGCACATACCCATTATCATTGTTAACGCTGTAACTGCACTTAGTATTCTTTTAAACAATCCAGCCGCCTCCTTTACTGTGAAGCTATTATACCACACTATGGAAGATATTTCAAGTTCAATTCTTTCGGTTATTGTACGCTTGGGTCGCATACTGTACCGATGAACACAGGCAGACCCGATGCTGTATCCATTATTGCGAAAACGAACGGTCTGTCAAGGAATACGGTCTTAGGCTGCGAGGGATCTATCGCGCACATTGCATTAGTCGTAACAGCAGTAGATGCGGCTGCCTTTGTGCCCTTTGCATCAAGCTCGATATGTGTTTTGTGGATAACCCTGTTAATGCAAACATCTTCGTTTGTGAACAATTTGGAGAAATCCGCGCTGTTGGAAAATGCCTCCGAGATACCCATAGCTTTGAGAACATCTCCCATTTCGGAGCCGTAGTCGAACTTAAACTGCGGAAGCTTTGTCTGAACGTTAGTCTTCGTTCTGCCTGCATAAAGGTCGGCGATCTCGCTGTCGGTCATTGATGCAACGTAATCGCAGACCGAGGTATCCTTATTGGGCAGTATAGCCATAAATGCGTATTTGCCGCCCTTGTAGTCCTTTACAAAGCCTGTTGCTTTGCTGTTTTCAACAAAGCTTTTCTCTGTTGAGCGCAGCATCGTGCATTTGACCTCTTCACCGTTTGCATTGGTGAATTTGCTGTCCTTGACAACATTACCGTCAAGATACTGCTTTTCCCACTGCGAATCAAATGCAACGCAGTTTACAAGGCACATCACGTCATTGGGATCAAGCTGGTCAAGGATACTCGGGATCATCTTATCTGTCTTTTCGTTCACCCAGCCGTTAACGCTGTCTATGGTAGTTTTATCAAACGGCGATCTGAACATTTCTGCATTGTACATCTGCTTGCAGCTCTGTACAAACTGTTCATTTAAAGTAAGACCCTGCTTATCCTTCACCCATAGCGAGTTTGCGATATTGAGTTTAGATCCATCGGTATTGCTGCTGTGTGCATTTGATATAAGCAGGTTCATATTCTTGTTGAACGTGTCCGTATCAACTCCGCCGCACATAACGTCCTGCATCTGCTTGAGGGTACTTCCGTCCGCGCCGTTCATCGTCATACCAAGTGCAAAAGCTACCGATTCGGGCGAGATCAGCGTGTTCTTTCCGTCAGCAAGATCTTTTTTGACGGAGTTTTTGAAAAGCTGCACCGAGAAGCCGTTCACGCCCTTCAGGAACTGCTCGTCGCTGCCTTGGTTTGTATCTGCCTTGTTAAAAGTATAATCAGCAGTCAGCTGTATAGTGTTTTGACCAAGATCAGTTCTTGGCTCGACCGGCTCTGACGGCTGAACTATCTGCGAGCTTGACTGCGGATCCTGTCCCGACGACTGCTCGCTGCACGAGCACATCCCCGTTACCATTGTTATTGCTATAACTGCGCTTATCATCTTTTTTAACATATAAAACAACTCCTTGTCTGTATTGTGTTTGCTTAACGCTTACAACATATATACGGACAAGGAGTTCATTTTTTATTGGGTAATATTGCACAAACCGTGCAGGGCTATAATGTGCATTATGTCAGCTTGCTGTCGGGTCACAGACCGTACCCATAAACACGGGCAGTCCTGTTTCGGTATCCATAATTGCGTATGCAAAAGGTCTGTCAAGTGTTATGTCTTTCTGGTTAACATCAGCCGGAATAGCACCGCTTACGTCCATCATTACCGCAGTTGCGGCAGCCGCCTTTGTGCCCAGCTCGTCAACCTCGATGTGAGTCTTATGAAAAACGTTGCTGATGAACAGCTTCTGCTGCTCGGTCATACCGCTGAAATCAGCCTTGGAGTCGTCGAACGCATCAGTGATGCCCATTTGTTTAAGTGTATCGTTGAGGTTTTTGCCGTAATCGTACTTGAATTTCGGCATCGAGGCAAACACCTTATAGGCATCAGTCTTGCCTGCATAGAGCTTTGCAAACTTGTCGGCTGTGAGCGAGTTTACATAATCCGAAAGGCTCACTCCCTCGTTTGGAAGTATTGCCATAAACGCATACTTGCCGCCCTTGTAGTTCTTGATAAAGCCCTGCGCGTTTTCATCGCTGACATACAGCTTTTCCTCGCTGTTCATCATAGAACAGTTAACCTTTTTGCCGTCCTGCAGAGTAAACTCTCTGTTGTCGACCACATCTTTTTTATCGTAAGGCTTTGCCCACTGTGCATCAAACGCTATACAGTTGAGCAGCACCGCTGCGGTGGACGGTTCAAGGTTATCAAGGATCGACGGTATCATCTTGTCGGTCTTATCGCTTACCCAGTTGTTCATCTGCTTTAAGGTATCGTCATTGAACGGTGCCTTGAAAAGCTCGGCATTGTACATCTGCTTGCAGTTCTTTGCAAACTGCTCGGTGAGGGTCATGTCCTGCATATCCCTTACCCATACGGAGTTTGCGATACCGAACTTGAAATCACTGCTTTTGCTTGCGCTTGTCATAAGCTTGTTCATATTCTTGTTGAACGTCTCTGTGTCAAGGTCGCCGCACAGAACTTTCTGCATCTGCCTGAGCGTTTCGCCCTTTGCGCCGCTTTGAGTCATACCAAGTGCAAAAAGCACCGACTCGGGTGAAACGAGCGTGTTTTTGCCGTCTGCAAGGTCTTTGGCAACCGATGTTTTAAAAAGGTTCACCGAAAACTCATTTGCGCCGATAAGGAACTTTTCATCGCTGCTCACATCACTTGCCGCCACGAACTGATAATCCGCCGTAGGATTGAGCATATCCTTTGTAGGCTCAAATGACGACGGCTGCTGCGTGGGCTTTGGCTCGCTCGGCTGAACTATCTGCGAGCCCGGCTGCGGCTCTGAACCTGACGACTGCTCGCTGCACGAACACATACCCATTACCATTGTTATTGCTATAACAGCACTAATAAATTTCTTGAACATAAATAACACTCCTCTTAACAGTCTTATTAGGTCGTATTTGCTTACGATCTATATACGCATAGGGAGCACAGGATTTATTGCGCAATTTTGCACAAATTTTGTGGTGCGTTTTTGTGCTATTTTCTATCTCGGTATACAGTAGAGATTTGTCTCCCAGCAGGGATAATAGCGCGACTGCCGCATATACAGCTTGTAATCGGCATTTATGCGGCTTATCATCAGCGGCAGCAGAAAATAATCATACGGCTTGTGGTAAAGCGCCGCACATATCTTTGGCGAAAACTTTCTTATAGTATTCACGCTGCCCAGCAGCGCCTCGCAGTCTGCCCCCTCGACATCGTACTTGACGAATGTGCAGCCGTCCTGCGCAATGCTGTCAAGCGTCAGCGCACTCACCTGCTCACCGCTTTGCGATACCTTTGCCTGCCTGCCCGCGCCTTTTGAGAACGTAAGAGTTGTACACTCGCTCCACGCAGCAGCATTGTACAGGGTGACATTCTGATACTGCTGTGTATTCTGTTCACACTTGCGGAAGTTTTTCACATTAGGCTCAACGGCGGTGATGCTTTTGTATTTACCGTTCACAAGGCTGACAAAGCTTTCCACCGTATCTCCCCTGTATGCGCCGAGGTCAAAATACTGCTCGCTGCCGCCAAGGCAAAGCAAGCTGTTTGCCTCGTTTTCGTCACAAAAGCACTCCCGCAGATACTTCAGGCTGCCTGTTATCTTGTAGGCAGTTATGCACTCAAACGTCTTTCGCGAGAGGTCGTCTTCAAGCAGGCTGTACGCCCTTTCTGCTTTGCTGTAAAGGTCAAAAAAGCGCTCTTTGTCAAAATATCCGCTGTCGGTAACAGATGTGTCGGGCGCAACAAGCTCGAACCTTTCCTCAATGCTTTGCACCCTTGCCATTATCTCGTCAAGGCTGCTGCCAAATCCAAGCACTATCAGCTTGTCGGTGCTGTCTGCCATAACATCGGAGAACCGCTGCACCTTAAAGCCGCAAAAGCTCTGTCCCCTGACGAAATCATCGCTGGCAAAGATACCCGAACAGCTTATCCCGAAGCGGTCAAACAAGTGCAGTATCTTCTCGCTGCCGTTGCCCATACCGTATATGTATATCGGCTTGCCGCATCTTTTGAGCCTGTCCCAGCAGCTTTCAAGGCTCTCAAAAAATCTCTTGTCCATAATGCCTCCAAAAAAGGACGGAAATCTCTTTCCGCCCTTTGTGATGTTATCAGAATATGTTATCGTCTGCATCAATATCGCCGTCAATGAACGAATCATCACTGTGTTCACCGAACGAACCGCCTACCATATCTCTGCCTCTTACGCGGTACTTGTCGCGGTTGATGTTGATGTACTTGTCAAGCTGCTCAAGCACCTGTCTGGGCTTCTTGACCGATTTTACTATCTTGATCGGGGTGTCAACGTCCTTGACGTGCATCATAATAGTTCCGCACTTGAATATTCTCTGACCAAGTGAGAGCATCAGCTTTTTATCAGTTACCCTGTAAAGCTCGAACTCGTCCTCCTGAACGCTCAGAAAACCGCTTCTTGTGATGAACTTGTTCTCGGTAAGGAAATACCTTGTAAATGACAGCGGCAGACCGAAAAGTGTGCGCTTTTTGTCTGTCCATATGTAATCGAACATATCCTTTTTCATAGTAATCTGTCCCCCCATATTGCCGATCGTTACTGCACCCGAAACAATTCTTTCAGATACACAAACAGTTTAGCACAACTGCACATTTTTGTCAAGCGCCGGCAGCCTGCTTTGAAACGCATATATAAATATATGAAACTAAATGAGAAACATTATCATATCGTATTTTCACTATCAACATCACCTGTGGCAATGATATTCCAAAGCGCCGTAAAATGTCATCCCGCTTTCATAAGATGCGGCGCAAAGCGTGGAAATCAGGCGATTTTGCCACTTTTGCGCGGCTTTTGCGGAGTGTCGAAACGGGTCGCACATACCGACCCGTGTAAACTTGCAGTTAACAGAAAATGTCAAGCTGATAAAGTTAGGCAAGCGCTTCAGAACAAATGAAATGGAAAGGTTGAAAATAAAAATACTTGTGATAGAATAAGCAACGGCATTTTTAAGGGGAAAATGCCTTGGGAAAGTAAGGAGGAAATATGAATGGAAAACAGCAGGATAAGCGTGCTTGTAGGGAACAATGATGAGGAAGCTTTGGAGCTTGGGCGGCGGCTGAAAAACGGTGGTGCAAAGGTCAGCTATTCGCAGGAAAACGTGCTGCATATACAGCGCGAGTTTATGCGCTCCTCGCCCGATGTACTTATACTTTCGAGCGAAACAAAATACAAAGAGGATCTTTGCACTCTGCTGCGTCAGTCTGCAAACGCTCCGATGATAATCATAATAAACGAGGGCGCAGTTGATCTTTCATTGCGCGATTATGCCGATCTTGTGCTTGACAAAACCGACAGGAACGCGCTTAACAAGCTGTTTACGCGGCTTTTCGGAAACAGCAGCGCAGGCAGCTCGCTTTTTGGCATACAGCCTTTCGCAGGACTTGACCGTATGATAGCAGACGCGCTGTTTGAGCTGTGCATCACAAAGAACTACAACGGGTATCTGTTCATACTTGAGGCGATAAAGCTTGCCTCGCAGTCGGGACCTGTATCGCGCGGGATATCAAAGGACATCTACCCGTCGATAGCGGCGAAATTCAAAGTCACGCCGTGGAGCGTTGAAAGGAATATCCGCACGGCGATACACAGCTCGTGGGCGAAATCCGCAGCCTCGGTCAAGCGCGAGTATTTCGGGCCATTCACACTTGACAGCAGCTGGATACCGACGAACAGCGAGTTCATCTTCATCGTGGCAGACAGGCTGACGCTGCGAATGGGCGGTCACATATAGCATTAAAGGAGCCGGGAGAGCCGACTCCTTTATATATCTCTCGGCAGCCTGCTCCCCGCACCGCCTTTTCGGGCTGTTCTGCGGACAAGCCGATAACCGCCTTGCCACCCGAAGCGCCGCAAGGCATAACTGCCGCTATGCTATACTATGCGTGCGCCGTCAGCGTGGTGATTTTTCTGTATTGACTATTCGCGGCAGGAGTGGTATAATCAGTACGATAAGGGGTGAAAAATATGTCAAAGAAGATAATATCTGCGTTCCTTGCGCTTACAATGCTGTTAATGACAGCTTGCGGAGATAGTTCACAGGCTGATACAAGCAAGGCAGATACAACCACAACTGCGGTGGAGCAGGACAACAGCGAGGCAGACAGTTCTTCGGACAGCGAGGAAACAACTACAACAACGGCTGAAACAACGACTACTACATCTGATACATCTAAAAAAGAGGAAAAATCCTCGGACACAACTACTACATCAGCGACAACTACAACCACAAAGGCGCAGGCAACTACCACCACAACAAAGCAAGCAGCTGTAACAACAAAGGCTACTGTAAAGCCTGTGCAGACTACAAAGGCAACAGTCAAGGTAACGGCGAAAGCAACTACAAAGGCAACTGTAAAGACTACGCCAAAGCCTACACAGCCTGCGGCTAACAAGTCAGCACTTGACCTTGCATACGAGGCGGTTATCCTCGGAACGTCTACAAAGGCACAGCGAGATATGATATGCAACGATCTGAACAACTACGTTATATCAAAGGGTTACAGCAAGAAACTCGATAAGAGCCTGTATGCTCTGTCCGATGCAAACGGCAAGCCTACGGAAGATATAACTAAGGCTGTCGGTTGGGGAAACAGCGGATACGAAAGTGGAACAGCAAATGATACTTTTACAACATCATATAGATTAGGGACATCAACACTTGAAAAGGCAAGAGAAGATTACAAAGCAAAATTGAAAGCACACATTGATTGTGATTGTACAAATTGGGTTAAAATGTTCAAACGTTCTTTTGCAACATACAGATATAATGTTGTGATGTATAAAGATTATCGTTATGCAGAATTACGTTCAGATTTAGCTAATAAATATAAAACTCCACGTTATGTTATGGTTGTCTGCTACGCATAAAAAATGAAATCTATTTTTAGACAAACATTATAAGATACATTCAAAACAAATATATCTTATAATTATATCAAAATATGAAAGACTACAATTCAAAAAAATTGTGGTCTTTTTTTATTGCCTAAAAAAAGAGGTTGAAATGAATGATGTTTTTTCTTCTTTTTTAGATAAAATGAATGGAGGAATGAAAAATGAACAAATACCGCTATTATGGCACTCCTGCGCCCGAAAACATAAAAAAGCGAGGCATAAAGCCTCGCTTTAACACATACCGTGTGGTACGCTAAAATATTACCGCCTTGCCGTCGCACGATTGATAAAACCCGCTCTCGCAGGTGGGTACCAGCCCAATGACTTCTCGCTCCCAGCGTCCGAATGCACACGGCACAAAGTCGGCGTGCACCGGGAGGTCTGCAATCCGTTTCTCGGAGACCCGGTTCCCTTTTAATTGTGTGTTGGATTTATAATGACCGTGCTTAACGCACAAGGCAGAAATCTTTTCTACTGTTATTATATTACCACATACAGCGCGATTATTCAAGTACCATTCTATACAAATCACAGTACGAAAATTTGTACAATTATACCGACAAGCGCCGTACTTAAACGTTTTCGCTGCCGTATCAGCTGAAATGCTTGTGGTCGCACTCGGGATCGCCGCAGCCGCAGCCGTCCTCGTCATCGTCGTCAAACTCGAACATCTCATCAATGCGCTGCATGAACAGCTCACCGATCTTCTCATACTCCTCATCATCGTCGATAGATGCAAGTATCTCGTCATTGTTCTCGTCAAACTCCGAGCGCAGTATCACGACCTCGCCGCTGTCCTCGAGCATACGCTCTGCCTCTTCTTCGTCAAAATACGGAGTCAGCGCGTAATATTTCTCACCCTCGTACTCCATGACATCAAGCAGCTCAAAGCTCTGCTTATCACCGTTCTCGTCCTCAAGCTCGTACAGATCGGGCATATATTCGTCATTCATCTCAAAGTCCTTTTCGTCAGCCACTTTGCTCTCCCCTTTCGATTTGTGCAAAAGTAATATGTTTTAACACTCACGCACAGCTGCAGGGCAGCCGCCGCATAATAAACCAAAACGGCTGAACAAGGGGCTTTGCAAGCCAACTTGTCCGCCGCAACAATATCATTATACTACATTATAAAAGTAATGTCAAGACGTGATTTGTAAAAGTAATATTAAATATAAAATCTTCAAAAAAGTTGAAAAAAACTATTGACAAGTAACAAAAAGTGTGCTATAGTGTATACAAGAAAACAAGAACCGAACAGTTCACCCAAAGGTGAAGCTGAACGGCAGCGTACAGAGATCATCAGCGTGATGTATCACTTACAGGCGCACGGTTCTGACTTATGCAGATGCTGCATACGCGGTGGTGCATGAAGTCAGGCGGTTTGAATTTTCCCCGATCACGAACCGACAACGGCATACAGTGAACGCGCTGCACAGCTTGCGAAATATCAAACAGGCAGCGACGAACTCCGTAAGGTTCAGACAGACACGAAAGGAGCGAGTCCCATGGGCACACTGGATATCAAGAGTGGCAGCCATAGGCTCGGCGGTTTACATTTTTAAGAGGGTCAGGACACGGACGAACGAGCCGTCAGACCACAACAATTATGATTTACATAAGCTAAACCGCCTTGTCTGATGGAAAACGGAATTACTTAAAGACTTTGCACAGCAAGGCTGTCATATTACAACTGAATAATAACGGCTTGGATGCCGGGAATTATATTATTACATTGAGAATGGAGTTGTTTCCGATGCACTGTTCGGATAATTTTGACGAGAAAGAAATATCATGAAAGAGTGAGTCCAATGTAATATGTAATTTTTTGCTTTCGCAGCATAAAACTTCATCATAAATATTTTTGGAGTGATGCACTATGAAAATAGCTTGCACAAGGAATCTGAACATTTAATGTGAAGGAGTGAGTCCGCCAAGATATTTACGAGCTTGAAGCTCTTTTCAAAATAAGCTTTTCTGTAACTTTCTACAGACTGGAGTGGTGCATATGATCTGCACATACACAAAGTGTTTGAATATTTGACAGACAGGAGTGAGTCCACCGGAAAGTTCAGTTTAGTACCGTTATCACGGTAATTGATTTGAAATAACCCGAAAGGAAATTGATCCAATGGCATAATATAAATGCGTTTTACGCAAGTCCGATTTTACTTACAGTCACAAAACTTTTACCATTGTGACCAGACTTCAGATTTTGAGAGGTAATAAATCCAATGGCTTAGATATTTTTACAATCAGATATTCAGGCTTCATGCGGAAATTGCACCGACGAAGTCGATGTCTGGAGGCACAAAATACAATGAAGGGCGTGAGTCCAAAGTACTATTTAATCTGAATTCGACTTATATTTCATTTCTTTTGAAAGGCGTGAGTCCAAAATTCTTTTTAAAATGATCAGGGCAAGCAGATGCTTGTCTATACGGACTATTTATATTTAACTATTTCTACGAAAGGTGTTTATTCCAATGGCTTAATTCAATTTCAAACCAGTATCTTATTTGAATTGGAGTGAGTTGCGATGTGCTAATCAGTTAGTACATGCATATATAATTTGACATATACAAAGAGCAGCAGAGTTTGCTGCTCTTTTTTTGCGCAAAATACATACAAAAAAGCTGCCGTGAAGATCTCACAGCAGCTTTGGCTATTACAGCTTGTTTTCAAGGAACGCTATCGTCCTTGCATCGTAACGCAGATCCTGCGCTGACATATCCTCCTCTATCTGCCACGTTCTCGATGCGGCAAAGACAGAGGTGATAAAGAAAGGCTGGCTCGACAGATAGCCAAGCGGGATCACCGCAGGTGAATCCCCCGTTTTCTGACTAAGCTCCTTCACCCTTGCAAGACGCGCAAGGTTTGCGGTGCTTGCGTACTGTCCCTCGGGCAGATACTGTGCGGCATCGCCCTTTGCAAGCCTTGCAAAAAATCCCTTCGCCTGCGGAGAGAACGCCATAAGCGGAAACTTGTTCTCGCTGTACCAGCGGAACTCCTTTGTATCCATACAAACAAGCGTTTCATCACCCAGGATGCTTGAGCTTGCATGCGCAAGGCTGTAATAGATCTGGCTTATCCTTATCGGCTCCAGACCGTTTTTCTCTGCAAAATCATTTGCCGCCTGTATCCTCTCGCAGCTCCAGTTCGACACGCCGATGAAATGCGCCCTGCCGCTTTCGTAAATATCATTCAGTACCGGCATGATCTCCTCAACAGGAACATGCACATCATCTCTGTGCAAAAAGAATATATCCACATGGTCTGTTCCCAGACATTCAAGACTGTCGTTTATATCTTTTTCAAGATCTTCCCTGTTCAGCCTGTTCTCGTCCATATGACCCATAGCGGGATGACCGCCCTTTGTTGCAAGAACGATCTTGTCACGGTTGTTTCTCGCCTTCATCCAGCGCCCGATAACGCCCTCGCTGGAGTTGTGTCCGTCCTCGAGCCAGTCGCAGTACACTCTCGCAGTGTCGATGCACCAGCCGCCAAGCTCGGTGTATTTATCAAGCAGTTCAAAATATGCCTCGTCATTATCGTGCCTTTTAAAATCACCCGTGCCGAATGTGAGCGCAGGGATGACCGCTTCATATCTGTCATTTTTCAATGTGTAGCTTATCATATGTTTTCCCCCTGTCCAGATCATACCTCATTATTATACGAATATATCATATCACAAATTTTACGCCAATTTCAAAATTTTCTGTTAATTTATTCACAACATATTGATACAACAAATATATGCTTTTGTTTCAAGGCATATACTTTGAATAACGGAGGTTTTATTATGGAAGATATCGAATTCAGATATGACACACAGCTGCTTATTGACGCACAGGGACTCGACGAGGACGAAGTAAGCGAATACTTTGAAAAGAATTTCAAGGGCGATTGCCTGCTCGCTATCGGCGACGACGAGGTAATGAAGATACACTACCACACAAACGAGCCGTGGAAGGTGCTTGAATACTGTGCGACGCTTGGCGAGATATACGATATCGTCGTTGAAGATATGGACAGACAAGCAAGAGGTCTGAAGGGCTGATGTGCCTTTCAGACTTTTATTTTCGTTTTGGGACTTTTTTTTGCAAAAAGCACTTGACAAGTAACTTTACTTGATATATAATATGTAATGTTGTAAAGTTTTCAGACTTTACACTCTCGCAAAGGAGGCGTTGTAATTGAGCAAGAATCTCGAAATGGGCAGGCTTATCGACCTGTACGGCGGACTGCTCACCGAAAAACAGCTCGATATTATGGATCTGTATTACAACGATGACCTTTCGCTCGGCGAGATCGCCGATCATTACGATATCTCCCGTCAGGGCGTTCACGATGCGATAAAGCGCGGTGACGAGGCGCTGATGGAGTACGAGGAAAAGCTCGGGCTTTTAAAGGCAGAACAGGCAAGGAAGGACGAGATCGAGGGCTTTAAACAGCTTGCACTCGCCGCTTTTAACGAGTGTAACGCACACAGGTCTTTCAGGACCGTTGCGGAGAAGATAGTTGTTTTGCTTGAAAGCTTTGACGAAAAACTTGAAGAATATGAAAATCCTGCTCCCGAAGAGGAAGAGAACGAGCAGGACTGATACAGGAGGATAAATATGGCGTTTGAAGGACTTTCCGAAAAACTCAATGGCGTGTTCAAGCGTCTTAAATCACGAGGCAAGCTTTCCGAGTCTGACGTTAAGGAGGCTATGCGTGAGGTGAAAATGGCGCTTCTCGAAGCCGACGTCAGCTATAAGGTAGTTAAAGACTTTGTTAACAGCGTTTCCGAGCGTTCGGTCGGTGAAGATGTTCTGAAGAGCCTTACCCCCGGACAGCAGGTGATAAAGATAGTTCACGAAGAGCTTATAAAGCTTATGGGTGAGGCAAATGCCAAGATAAACTTCCCCAGCAAGCCGCCCTGCATCATAATGATGTGCGGTCTTCAGGGTTCAGGTAAGACTACCCACGCTGCAAAGCTCGCAAAGCTGTTCAAGGATCAGAACAAAAGACCGCTGCTTATCGCTGCGGACGTTTACAGACCTGCCGCTATCGAACAGCTGAAAGTCGTTGGTGCAAAGGCAGAGGTACCGGTATTTGAAATGGGTCAGATAGACCCCAGAAAGATCGTTAAAGAGGGTATCAAGTACGCAAAGGATTACGGCCACGACCTTGTTATCATAGATACCGCAGGCCGTCTGCATATCGACGAAGAGCTTATGAACGAGCTTAAAGATATAAAGCAGATCGCAGAGCCTAACGAGATAATGCTCGTTGTCGATGCGATGATCGGTCAGGACGCTGTGCGTGTCGCATCAAGCTTTGACGAGGCTTTGGGTATCGACAGCGTTATACTTACCAAGCTCGATTCCGATACCAGAGGCGGTGCTGCGCTGTCAGTGCTTGCGGTAACAGGTAAGCCTATCAAGTTCGTTGGTATGGGCGAAAAGCTCGGCGAGTTCGAGCCTTTCCACCCCGAAAGAATGGCATCGAGAATTCTCGGTATGGGCGATATGCTCACACTTATCGAAAAGGCTACGCAGACTATTGACGAAAAAGAAGCCAAAAAGCTTGCCGATAAGATGCAGGAAAAAGGCTTTGACCTCAATGACCTGCTCGAGCAGATGAAGCAGATACACAAAATGGGCTCAATGAAGTCGCTGATAAGACTTCTCCCGGGTGTCGGCAAGATAGATGATGAACAGCTTGAACAGGGCGAGATACAGCTGCGCAAGACCGAGGCTATGATAAATTCAATGACCGCGGCAGAGCGCGAAAAGCCATCTATCATCGACCCCAAGAGAAAGCGCAGGATCGCTGCGGGAAGCGGCACACAGGTACAGGATATAAATCAGCTGCTCAAGCAGTTCGACCAGATGCAGAAGATGATGAAGCAGTTCGGTATCGGCGGAAGGCTGCACGGCAAGAAGGCAAAGATGAACAGAGCAGCGCTGCTCAAGGGCTTGGGCGGAGTTGACCCGAACTCTTTCCCTAAACAGTAAGTCTTAAATATCAAATGATATTTATATAACAAGTACACAATCGGAGGTGAAATATAATGGCAGTAAAGATCAGACTCAGAAGGATCGGCGCTAAAAAGGCACCTTTCTACAGAGTTGTTGTTGCAGATTCCAGATATCCAAGAGACGGACGCTGCATCGAGGAGCTTGGCTACTACGATCCTACCAAGGAGCCAACTGTATTCAAGGTAGACGCAGAGAAGGCAAAGTCCTGGATCGAGAAGGGCGCACAGCCGACCGATACAGTTAAGGAACTGTTCAAGAAGAACAACATCTGATAGTGTTTGTTCAAAAACCAGTAAGGCACTTATCCCACCGCCGCCTTACCGGTTTTCTTCGGTGGGAACACCGCATTTTCGTGGGAGAATGGAGAAATCATAATGAAAGAATTACTTGAGACTATTGTTTCCGAACTCGTTGAGGACAAGAGCGCTATCGAGGTAGTTGTTGACGAGCCTAACGATGAAGGCATTATCGTTTATCACCTGCACGTCGCACCCGACGATATGGGCCGCGTGATCGGCAAGCAGGGTCGTATTGCAAAGGCTATCAGAGTTGTTATGAGAGCCAGCGCTTCGAGAAACGATCAGAAGATAATGGTCGAGATAGACTGATAAAAGCAAAGGCTTCGCAGATGCGAAGCCTTTTTCATTTGTGTGCATTATTTTCAGAGTCATTCGGGCGTGTGGCTGACATTGTTATTATCCGGTATCAACCTGCACAAAAACCTGACAACGATAATTGCTATAAGTATCGTGAACAGATCGGCAAACAAAGCGATAATACCGGTCAGCAATACACCCAGTATAAAAGCAGGAACAGCTGCGAGATATCCAAATATCCTTAACCCTACGCCCAGCTTTCTGCGTGATGACTTTCTTATCATCAAAGTACCGATAATGATAAAAATGACGCCTAAAACGAAGCCTCCGATAACTGCGGCTACTATCGCAGCAAATATTGCTGCCGTTACTCCCAGAACAGGTATTATCGCCATTGAAACTCCTCCTATTTGTCCTTGTTCTTGCGCCTGTGGTCAAGGAACGATTCAAGGATTATAGTCGCAGCAACTGTATCAACGACCGCCTTTCTCGCCTTGCCGCGCACATTGGTCGTGTTGAGGATATTGTGGGCTGTAACGGTCGTTGAACGCTCGTCCCACATCTGCACCTCACAGTCAACAAGTTCTCGCAGCATCTGTGCGAACTCCTCACACTTTTCAGCGCGCGGTCCCCTCGTGCCGTTCATATTTATCGGCAAGCCCACGACTATAAGCTGTGCGCCCTGCTCCTTTGCGGTTTCAGCGACCTTTTGCGCCAGCCGCTGTGCGTTACGCTCGGGTATCGTTCCCACGGGCGAAGCAAGGAACTCCGAATTATCGCTTATCGCAAGCCCTGTGCGCGCGTCGCCGTAATCAACAGCAAGTATTCTCATAGCACTTTCCTCCGTTACATTCAAGCCTTTTTCGGCAAAGTATAACACACTCGCACCGCAAAGTCAAGCAAAATGGATAAAAATATTAAAAAAAGCTGTTTTGTAACCCTCTTTTTGTTGACATCAAGGGGCAGATTATGGTATACTGTTCTTAATTGGGTAATCAGAAAGCAGGTCGTATTATGTCGGTGGTAAGACTTTATCCCGAACTCAAAGATCATATCTGGGGAGGCACCCGACTTCGCACGCAGTTCGGCAAGCATACAGACCTTGACAAAGTATCGGAAAGCTGGGAGCTTGCCTGCCGAAGCGACGGCAATTGCCGCACCGAAAACGGCTGCACGCTTTGGGAGCACATACAAAGCAAGGGCAGGCAGGTACTTGGTACGGACTGTGAGAACTGCAAGGACTTCCCTATCCTGATAAAGCTTATCGACGCCGAGGACGACCTGTCGGTGCAGGTACACCCCGATGACGAGTACGCCGCGGCACACGCAGGTCAGGGCAAAACGGAAATGTGGTACGTTATCGACTGCAAGCCCGATTCAAGCATAGTTATCGGCTTTAAAGAAAATACCGACAAGCAGCACTTTGAGCAGGCGATCAAAAACAACACTGTTATGCAGATCGTAAACAAAGTGAAGGTCAGCAGGGGCGATGTGTTTTTTGTACCGCCGGGGACGCTGCACGCTATCGGTAAGGGCGTGCTGGTTGCGGAGATACAGCAAAACTCCAATACAACGTACAGGGTCTATGACTACGGCAGGCTCGGAAAAGACGGTAAGCCGCGTGAGCTGCATATACAAAACGCTCTTGATGTGACAAAAACCGTTCCGTGGACACCTGCTCCAAGGTACGATGCTGTTAAGTGCGGCGGATACGAGTATACCGTACTCGTGCGGTGCGAGTATTTTACAGCGGTAAAGTTTGATGTTGCAGACTCGGTAAGTATCTGCATCGACCAAAGGAGCTTTGCTCACCTGCTTATGCTTGACGGCAGCGCGAGGATACAGGATCACAATGCAAATAAAGGCGAAAGCTTTTTCATAGATGCCGCAAGCGGTACTATCCGCATAGACGGCAGATGCAGCTTTATCCTGACAAGGTGCGGCTGCGAGGAAAGGACAGATACGCTTGTTAAAGAATAACGGCAAGGAATTATTCATAGCATTTATCGGTGCGATGCTTGCAAATATCGCGCTGATGATGATATTTTACTATCTGAATGTGAAGCAGAAAATGTTTGCACAGCTTGATGTACCGCGCTTTACAACAGTAGCTGTGGTGCTTACTCCGGTTGTCGCAGGTATAATCTGCCACGCAAGGCACAAGAAAAAAGATGACACTGCAGGAGCAGTTATCGCCGTTGCGCTTATCACGCTCGCAGCTGCCTTTATAGGCTCGGTGTGCGGCGCGGCAATGGCAGCAGCTGCTTTCGGAAAATAAATTTAGTGGAGGGCTAAAAATGAAATACTACATAGGCATCGACCTCGGAGGAACAAACATCAAGGCAGGAGTTGTCAACGAGAATTACGAGATAATCTCAAAGGCAACTACAAAGACTCTGCTGCCAAGACCTGCGGAGGAAATATGCGCAGATATGGCAAAGGTCTCGCTGGAGGCTGTGGAGCAGGCAGGACTTACTCTTGACGATATAGAGTCAGTCGGCATAGGTACCCCCGGTACTGCAAACTCGGCAACAGGTATAATCGAGTATTCCAACAACCTCGGTTTTCTTAACCTGCCCGTTGTGGAAATAATGCAAAAGCATATAAACAAGCCTGTTTACGTTGAAAACGATGCTAACGCAGCTGCATACGGCGAATATGTCGCAGGTGCTGCAAAGGGCGCAAATGATGCTGTGTGCATCACACTCGGCACAGGCGTAGGCGGCGGCATCATCATAAACGGCAAGATATATTCGGGCTTTAACTTTGCAGGCGCAGAGATTGGCCACACAGTCGTTGACCCCAACGGTCCTGAATGTACCTGCGGAAGAAAAGGCTGCTTTGAGGTATTCTCCTCGGCTACCGGCCTTGTAAGAATGACCAAGGAGGCTATGCTTGAGGACAAGTCCTCGATAATGTGGCAGATGAACGAGGAGGACGGCAAGGTTTCCGCAAGGACTGCCTTCAACGCAATGCGCGCAGGCGACAGAGCAGGCAAGGCTGTTGTTGATAAGTACATCCGCTACCTCGCTTGCGGTATAACAAACACGATAAACATCTTCCAGCCCGATATCCTGTGCATCGGCGGCGGTGTGTGCAACGAGGGCGACCCTCTGCTTTTGCCGCTCAAGGAGCTGGTAGCTAAAGAGGTCTACACAAAGAACTCGGCAAAGAACACTGAGATCGTTATTGCAAAGCTCGGAAACGATGCAGGTATCATCGGTGCTGCTTTCCTCGGGCAAGACCATAAAGGAGGAGCATGATATGGGATTCTTCGACAAGGTAAAGGATTTCCTTGATGACGGCAAGATAAACGGCTCTAATGCAAAGCCAAAGGAAGAACAGCAGACTGCTGAAAACGCACAGCCCGAACAGACCGGTGCAGTTGAAGCTTCTGCAAAGAAAGACCCGCTTGCATCAATGACACCTGAGGAGAGGGAAACACTCAGACGGGCACAGGAAATCGCAGAGCAGCAGAAAGCTATCAGAGAGGCGGCAGGGATAAAAGAACCCGAACCTTTGAGCAAAGAAGAAAGGTATGCTATGCAGGGCGAAGTCGTTGAGCAGCCTTTCAGTCTTAATGCCTCAATGATGCCTTATCAGGACAAAAAAGGCAATAGCGTGTGCGTTAAAATGAGCGGTAAGGTAACACTGAAAGCTCTGTATGATGCATCTGATAAGGGCATTATCCCACTGGTAGTTAAAAGTGCGCCGCAAAAGGCTTACTTTGATCTTCTGATGAAAAATCAGGTACCTGCGGATCAGCTTGCAGCACAGACCGAAGCAATAAAGCAGAATATGGCGGAAACTCTGAAACAGGCAAGAGATTTTGAGGTTCAGAGCATAATTATCGAAAACATAAACGGCTGACGGCCGAATAAAAAACTATATAAAAACTATATAAAAGAGGTAAATGAAAATGTCAGAATGTAAAGAGTGTAAGAACTATTTCTGCGAGGGCGTTGACAAAGCTCCGCAGAGATCATTGTTCAATGCACTGGGTTTCACAAAGCAGGAAATGGAAAGACCGCTCGTCGGTATCGTTTCTTCCTACAATGAGATAGTACCCGGGCATATGAACATCGACAAGATAACCGAGGCTGTTAAGCTGGGTGTTGCAATGGCAGGCGGTACACCTGTCGTGTTCCCTGCTATCGCAGTTTGCGACGGTATCGCAATGGGACATCAGGGTATGAAGTATTCGCTCGTTACCCGTGACCTTATCGCAGATTCTACCGAGTGTATGGCGCTTGCGCACCACTTTGACGCGCTCGTTATGATCCCTAACTGCGACAAGAACGTGCCGGGTCTGCTTATGGCAGCAGCGAGGGTAAACGTTCCTACCGTGTTCGTTTCGGGCGGACCGATGCTCGCAGGTCACGTTAAAGGCTCAAAGACTTCCCTTTCAAGTATGTTCGAGGCTGTCGGCACCTACAACGCAGGCAACTGCACGCTTGAGGACGTTGAGGAATTTGAGAACAAGGCTTGTCCTACCTGCGGTTCATGCTCGGGTATGTACACAGCAAACTCGATGAACTGCCTTACGGAAGTTCTTGGTATGGGACTCAAAGGCAACGGCACTATCCCCGCAGTTTATTCAGAGAGGATAAAGCTTGCAAAGAGCGCAGGCATGCAGGTAATGGAGCTTTACCGCCGCAACATCAGACCGCGCGACATTCTGACAGAGGAAGCGTTCAAGAATGCGATCGCTGCTGATATGGCGCTTGGCTGCTCAACAAACTCAATGCTGCACCTGCCCGCTATCGCCCACGAGTGCGGTATCGAGCTTGACCTTGAGCTTGTAAACGAGATAAGCGAGAGGACTCCTAACATCTGCCACCTTGCACCTGCGGGTCACGCTTATATGGAGGATCTCAACGAGGCAGGCGGCGTTTATGCAGTTCTCGGCGAGCTTGCCAAAAAGCACCTTATCAATACAGAATGTCTTACCTGCACAGGCAAAACAGTGGGTGAGAATATCAAGGGCTGCGTAAACAAAAATCACGATATCATCAGAGATATTGATGATCCGTATATGCCAAACGGCGGTATTGCGGTTCTGCGCGGAAACCTTGCGCCCGATACCTGCGTTGTCAAGAGAAGTGCGGTAGCTCCCGAAATGCTCAAACACGAAGGACCTGCAAGAGTATTTGACAGCGAGGAGGAGGCAATAGATGCTATCCGCGGCGGAAAGATCGTCCCGGGAGATGTTGTTGTTATCAGATACGAAGGACCAAAGGGCGGCCCGGGAATGAGAGAAATGCTCAATCCTACATCCGCTATTGCAGGTATGGGACTTGGATCGACCGTTGCGCTTATCACCGACGGACGTTTCAGCGGCGCAACAAGAGGTGCTTCGATCGGTCACGTTTCACCCGAGGCAGCACTTGGCGGAAATATCGCACTTGTACACGAGGGCGACATTATCGCGATAGACATCAACGCTCACAGCATTCAGCTCAAGGTATCAGACGAGGAGCTTGAAGAAAGAAGAAAGAACTGGACTCCAAGAGAGCCGAAGATCAAGACCGGTTATCTCGCAAGATATGCTTCTCTGGTGACATCTGCCAACAGAGGCGCAGTTCTTGAGAATAAATAAATAAAGCAATTATCAGGGAGGAAATAATTATGAAAAAAGTAATTTCAGCGATTCTTGGCGTTTTGTTCGTCATACTTGTGGTAATTGGCATTGTTGTTGCTACCTACGTTTTCAGCTCACCCTCAAAGGACGGCGACTCAAGACAGCTTATCATGGGCAACTGGGTAGACCACGACAAGCACGTTAAGTTCACCTTCACCGAGGACGGCGACTTCAAGATGGTCGATACCGAAAGCAACAAGACACTTGGAAAGGGCTACTTCAAGGTAAAGGAAGATAACAAGGAGATCAAGATCCTTCTGCTGCACGGCGACCGTTCAGATGACATAAACTTCGGTATAAGCCTGTTTTACTTCTGCACCATCTCCTACTCAAATCTCAAGTATCCGACAGATAACGAGATAAAGACAAACACCAAGAAGCTCGCAACTGCAACGTTCTTGTTCCAGAATGCTGACGGCAACGTTTACAAGTGTGAAAGAGACGAGAACAAGGCAAACTTCTACGGCAAGGAGATAAGCACATCAGACGTATAATTATGGATATTCTTATTAAAAATGTCCGCGCAGTTGACCCGCAGAGCAAACTTGACGAGATCACCGATATCGCTATCGCGGACGGTAAGATCGTCAGCATCGGAAAGACCGATGAAACCGCTGAAAGAGTCATTGACGCGCAGGGAAAGCTTACAGCACTGCCGGGATTATTTGATATGCACGTTCATTTCCGTGACCCCGGACAGACACACAAAGAAGATATATTCACCGGAGCCGCCGCTGCAAAAGCCGGCGGCTTTACCGGCGTTGCGTGTATGCCCAACACAAAGCCTGTCATCGACAACGCAGAGCTTGTAAAGTATGTGCTTAACAAGGCACAGAAAACAGGCATTGACGTTCTGCCGATAGGCTGTGTTACAAAGGGTATGCAAAGCAAGGAGCTTTGCGATTACGACGAGCTTAAAGCCGCAGGTGTCTGCGCGCTGTCAGATGACGGGCGGCCTGTGGAAAATGCAGAGCTTATGCGGCAGGCTCTTGAAAAGTCGCTTGAAAACGGACTTACCGTGCTGTCGCATTGTGAGGACCTTAACATCATAAACGGCGGCATCATCAACAAGGGCGAGATATCCGCAAAGCTTGGTGTCAAGGGTATGGACAGAGCAAGCGAGGACTCTATCACCGCGCGTGAGATAGCGCTTGCTATGAGCTGCGGCGCGCATATCCACATATGCCACGTTTCTACAAGAGGCTCGGTGAACATCATCAGAGCCGCAAAAAAAGACGGCGTGAACGTCACCTGTGAAACAGGTCCACACTACTTTTCATTCACCGATGAAAAGCTGCTTAGCCGCGATGCCGATTACAGAATGTCCCCTCCGCTTCGTACCGAGGACGACAGACAGGCGGTCGAGGAGGCTGTGCTTGACGGCACTATCGACTGCATAATCACCGACCACGCACCGCACAGCGCGCAGGAAAAGGCTGACTTTGAAACTGCTCCAAACGGCGTAGTCGGGCTTGAAACATCGCTTGCTGCCACGCTGACAAGGCTGTACCACACGGGCAAGTGCGGACTTGACAAGATAGCAGAACTTATGAGCATAAGACCCCGGCAGATACTTGGTCTGCCAACTGCAAAAATAGCTGTCGGCGAGAGGGCAGACCTTGCGATAATCGACACAGACTGCGAGTGGGAGGTCATTCCCGAGCAGCTTCATTCAAAGAGCAAAAACAGCGTCTTTAAAGGCGAAAGGTTAAAGGGCAAAAACCTGTATACTATCTGCAATGGCAAGATAGTATATGAGCCTGTCCGTGTCAGTATAAGGCAGGGTAAATGGGGATCAGTCACCCATAATGCAACTGATGTTCGTCTGTACAGTGCAGACAGCGAGAAAATCTTTCTTGAATTCAAGCCTGCGAGAATGCCCGATGACGGCAATATGCAGTGGGAGGACTGGAACTGCTATGACAGCGTGTTCGTGTACAAAACAGACTATGACAGGCTGCTCGTGCCCACGCTCAAAAAGCTGTTTCCGCTTGAAGACCCCGACCCAAACGGCTTCGGAACGCAGGAATACTTTGATGTCTGCTTTGATAACTGGTTCGGTGCAGACAGCTGGAAAGAATTTATCACGCTGCTTGAACAGCTGATCCCTGCGCTCACCGCAGAGGAGCAGATGTTCATTCGCACGCTGCTGCCGATGTTCAAAGGCTTTCTTGACATAAGCAGCATCATCTGCGTAGAGGGCAATCAATAAATTTTAGGAGGTTAAAAATGGGATTTGACAGACTTATCGAGAATATCGTGCGCACACAAAACCCTTCTGTTGTTGGACTTGACCCAAAGCTTGAATATGTTCCCGAGTTCATCAGGCAGAAGAATTTCAAGAAATACGGCAAGGACTTAAAGGGCGCTGCTAAGGCGATACTTGAATTCAACAAGGAAATAATCGACGAGATACACGACATCTGCCCTGCTATCAAACCGCAGGCTGCTTACTATGAAATGTACGGCTACCAGGGCATAAAGACGCTTTACAAGACTATCCAGTATGCGCAGAGCAAGGGTATGTTCGTTATGACAGACGGCAAGCGCAACGACATCGGTGCAACTATGGAGGCTTACGCGACTGCGCACCTCGGTCTTACAGATGTTGACGGCGAGAAGATAGCCGCTTTCGGAAGCGATGCACTGACAGTCAACGGCTACCTCGGCACAGACGGTATCGCTCCGCTGCTTGAGCAGTGCAAAGCGTTTGATAAGGGCATTTTCGTGCTGGTAAAGACCTCGAACAAGTCCTCGGGCGAGCTTCAGGATCTGATGATCGGCAACAAGAGCGTATACGCAACAATGGGCGCTATGTGCGAAAGCTGGGGACGCGATAACATCGGCAAGTACGGCTATTCCGCAGTCGGTGCTGTTGTTGGCGCAACATATCCCGAGCAGCTTGCCGAAATGCGTGAGGCTCTGCCGCACACTTTCTTCCTCGTGCCCGGCTACGGCGCACAGGGCGGCGGCGCAGAGGGCGTTGCCAAAGCGTTTGACGAAAACGGACTCGGTGCGATAGTCAATTCTTCAAGAGGCGTTATGTGTGCCTATAAGAAAGAGGACGGCTGCGACGAGCACGATTTTGCAAAGGCTGCACGCCGCGAGGTCATCAGAATGAAAGAGGACATCACCTCGCACATTCCGCCGATAAAGGCTGTTGAAAAGTAAAAAATCAATAAGAATACTCAACCTATATTTTATACCCGAAGGGGTTTGGGACGGCGCAAATTATACGGAAAGCCCCCAAGAATATTTCAACAGGTAAAATGCTAATAAAAATAACCGCTTATGTTTTATCCCAAACGTAAGCGGTTTATTTTTTTGGATATGGTTTTTTGACATTTGTGCGCCCGATAAGATAATCAACGCTCGTGCCGTAAATATCGGCTATCTGCGAGAGGATCTCCAGCGGAAATGCTCGGCTGCCGTTTTCGTAGTTGGAATAGGCGCTGCGAGTGATAAAGAGTTTATCGGCGACCTGCTGCTGTGTAAGGTCATTATCTTCACGAAGATTTTTTACCCTGTCAATTTGCACAAAAATCACCTCCGAATTTATTATAACATGACACGCAATGTGTCATTGACATTTGACACGTTTTGTGTCATAATATGAGTATAGAAAAATTTGGAGGTGGGCATATGGGTTTCCATAAAGTATCCGGTCAATTAACACTTTTTACAAGTGATGAAATATTATTCACTTGGTTTGCAGGTGTTCTGCTATGGTGCATTATATGGGGATTTGTCACTAGAGCAATCGTTAAAGGCAAGGGATATGAAAACTCGGGAGCGTGGTTCTTGTGTGGCTTCTTCTTAGGTATTATTGGGGTTATTGTAGCCGCTTGTAAACCCGCCATAAATGTACCTCTTGCATATCATTATACTAAATCACCTCACAATTATAATCCAGTTTCAACAAAGAATGCTTCATCATCAGGATTCTGGGTTTGTAAATGTAGAACAATCAATCCAAAAACACAAAACATATGTAAAAATTGTGGTAATATAAGCCCATATGCAACAAAAGAAACCAAGCAAGATGTAAAAAAAGGTAATAATGCTGAGTCTATAAAAAAACAACTTAATGAATTAAAAGAACTGCAAGAACAAGGTCTTATAACCGAAGATGATTACAACGCTAAGAAAAAGCAGATACTCAACATATGATAATCAAGCCCGACTCGTTCGGGCTTTTTTTGCTAAAATTATTGACAAAGCGTAAGGCTTGCATTATAATATAGCTGCGGATATAAAGACAAACCGCAGAAAGTTTGGGGTTAAAATGAATACTGATCCATTTAAAGACACTACTCAATGGCTCGACGGAAGCGAAATGCCGCAGGAGGCTGTTGACCATATCATTCGCTCGATCAGGCTCACTTATTACACTTATACAGCGCTTATTCTGCTCCCGACAGTCCTTATTACCTGCGTTGCTGTTTGCGGTTATCTGAAAGATCACAACCCCATAGCATTTGCAATTTTATTGTTTTGGCTGCCCGGGCTGCATTTTTTGCGAAGCGGTATCAAGCACGTGCGGATACTCAAAAAGCGGAAGTTCCTGTGGGTAGAAGGAGTCACGGGCGGAATTTTTGCACCAAAGGTCAGGGGAGAAGGACTGCCCGGCATTTTTGTCAGAACAGACAGCAGCGAGATTATGATAAAAAACTATCCTTTGCATTCGACTTTAGGGTGGAAAAAAGAGGGTGTCCCCGTCTATTCGGTGATGTTCAACACATACG
>CADAEJ010000016.1 GCA_902786965.1 uncultured Ruminococcus sp.
TCGGATCACAGCTTAAAGCCTATAACGATAAACAAAAGCGTGAGGACAGAAAGATCAAGGACTATTTTGTAAAACTCTTTGGAACCGACAACGAGGATACGATAGTAAAGAACAGCAACAAGCAGCAGTCATTTTACGAGTATGTCGTTGGTGTCGGCGGCAAGGAAAACACTGCCCTTGTCAATAAAACACTTAATGACGAAACCGAGGTAAAAGCAAACCCCAAGGCTGCAAGGATAGCAGCGATATGCCTGAAAGAGTATATTCTCGGTAATGCAGAGATCGGCGTAAAGAGCTTTGCACAAAGAAATCCTAACTTCTATATCTTCAATGCTGTGATCCATATGGACGAGCTGACACCGCACCTGCATTATGACTTTATTCCGTTTTCTGACGGCTTCAAGAAAGGCATGAGCAGACAGCAGGGCATAAATAAAGCCCTTGAAGCTATGGGATACGGCAAGGGCGCACAGGCTATATATAACTATACTCAGACCGACTTGTCTTTCAGAAGATCTGTGAGGCTCACGGCTTTGAGATAGAGCCTCAAAAGAAAGGAAGAGGTTTTACTATTCCAACAAGGCTCATGGAGACTTACTATCCTATCGTTCAGGCTAATGAGCGCAAGATCGCCGAACAGGATAAACAGATCGCTGAGAGAGCCGCTGCTCTTGCCGAACTCCCGAAGAAACCTACACCGCCCACGGATTTTCCTTATCAGACAAAAGAACAGTGGGTAGAGGGTTATGACTATACTGACAAATACGGCAATGCCCTTGAAGGCAGAGCCTTGAGAAAAGCCAAAAAGGAAATGGCTAAAAGCGGCAGTTACGAAGAGAATTTCAAGTGCTGGATAGAGTATTACCGTCAGCTTGATGAGTGGAACGCTCTGTACGGCAGTGCTGAAAAGCTCACGCCTATTGCCCGTGATCTGAAAGAGATAACAGAAGATGTGCAAGCCCTGAAAAGCGAGTACGAAGCAAAGCTTGCTGACCTTAACAAGCGTGAGAAGCATTTTGCCGATGAACTGCAAAAGGGTATAGAGGAAGGCATAGCTGCCGACAGACGCACCACAGAGCTCACAGAACGGCGCACAGCTGCAATGCGGGCACGGGCAGATATCGCTCCTGCTTACAAAGAAAAATATAGCCGTATATTCGCAAAAACACAGAACAAAGAAAGGAATGATCAGAATGACAGTAAACTTGCTGAAACAAAGCCGCACCGTTATTATCCCGCAGCCGAGAAGTAAATCCACAGGAGCCAACAGGCGTGTCTTACACAACGATTATGTGTATTTTTGTGATATTCCCCTCGACACACCGCAGAATGCCTTAGATCGCATTGTAGAGGCTCTGGAGGACACTGTGGGAACTGACATCTGGAACATATCCGTTGTATTTGACTATACAGCACAAGCACCGGATGGCTCGGAGGGAGCAAGCACTATAAAGCTGAGCTGCATGAGTGTTCTTGATGATACATACAGAATCACTGCGTAAAAGAACAGTAATAAATATGTGATATGACTTGGTCAAACTGCATTATCGAGGGGTGGATTTTTATTAAACCGTTTGGGTATATCACTTAATTGCAGAGATTTTATGATGAATCAGTATTTAATACTACCGATAAAAAACCAGCGGTTACAGATCAACTGTAACCGCCTTGTATTTTCTTGCAGTATATAACCGTCTGTGCGGATTATTAGCCAAAAGGCACGTAAATGTGTCTTCCGACGCTTATTGATCATAATAATCTGATCTGATTTCCTTTTTATATTTATAGTACGAGTTTCGGCTGATACGAGTGTCGGGATTACCGCAAAGATACTGCAAGCATTCTTTATCACTAAGTGTACCGCCGAACTCTTCAAGCATCTGTATCATCACTGCTTTGGCTGCTGCGGCTTTTTTTACATTCAATTTTGCTTTCGGTTTAGTGCCGAGAACCTTGCCTTCTTCTTTTGCTTTTTGTAAACCTTCCTTGGTTCTTTGAGAAAGGTATTCTCTTTCTTTTTCTGCTCTGTCAAGGGCGAGAGATATGTTATCCTCGACAAGCTCACGCATAAACTGATTGAGAGCGCTTTCAAGGTTTTCAAGCAGATTGGCAGAGGCTTTTCCTTTATATTCGCCATCTTTTTGCTTGGTTGTGCTGATGCTTAACTGCTGTTTTATTGCATCACGGTACTTTTGCGTGTTTATATGTGGCTCTTTGAGAAATACAAGCTCAATGCCTTTGTCAAACAGTTCCATATAGAGTTCATAACCCTTGTCACGCTCTCTGCTCATACGGCTGACTTCATCAAAGACAACAATGTCACCCTTTTTCAGCTTTTTGAGCAAACGGTTGAGTACAGGTCTGTTCAGCGTTGTGCCGGTATATATCTCCTGCACGATCTCAGCATCCGGGTATGCCTTTGTTATGTTTGCGATCTGTCGCCCAACGCTTTGCTTTTGAGTAGACACTCTGCAATAACCATATATCATTTTGCGACTCCTTTCAAGTCTAACCACCGTTACTTTTGGTACTATAATTATATCACATCTGGAGCCTAAAGTCAATCAATTTTGGTGCTAAATCATAAACCGTTAGATTTGGTACTAAATTATAGTTTTTTGTTGTTGCTAATATTTTCTTGATGTGATATAATATAAACAAAATAATAACATTGATGATGGGAGGACAGTTTTATGACCGAAAAACAGCAGAAGGCTGCGGCGAAGAAGTTTGCGGCGGAATGGGCAGGCAAGGGCGATGAGAAGCAGGACACACACCGTTTCTGGATGGGCTTTTTGCAGAAGGTGCTTGGCGTGGAGAACGCTGACGAGCACATCAAGTTTGAAAAACCTGTGCAGTACAAAGGACACACCACTTACATAGATGCGTATATACCCGAGACGAGAGTGCTTATCGAGCAGAAAAGTCTCGGCATTGACCTCGACAAGAAAGAGCCTCGTCACGGTGATGAGCTTACGCCGTTCGAGCAGGCTGAGCAGTATTCGCAGAAACTGCCGCTGTCGGAAAAGGCTCATTACATCATCGTTTCAAATTTTGAGACATTCCGCATTCACGACCTTGACAAACAGGGTTTTGAAAGCACTTATGAAGAAATCAAGCTGTGCGAACTCGAAAAAGAGTGTCACCGCTTCGGCTTTATCATCGACAAGAACAAGCAGATGCACCAGCGTGAAATGGAAATATCCAATAAGGCAGGAATACTTGTTGGAAAGCTGCGTGAAGCTATACTAAGCCAATATGATGACCCTAATTCCCCGGAAACTCTTAAATTGCTGAATGTGCTTTTAGTGCGGCTTGTGTTCTGTATGTATGCAGAGGACGCAGGGGTGTTTGAACAGCACGAACAGTTCGGTCAGTATCTTAAACAGTTCCCTGTGGAAAAACTCCATATCAAGCTGCAAGAGCTGTTTGAAGTTCTCAATACAAGACCTGAAAACAGGTATCGTTATATGGACGAGGAGCTTGCAGCTTTCCCGTATGTGAACGGCGGACTGTTTGCGGACAACAGTATTGAGATCCCAAAATTTACGGACGAGATAGTTGACCTTCTTATCAACAAGGCAAGTGCAGGATTTGACTGGTCTGAAATATCACCGCCGATCTTCGGTGCGATCTTTGAAAGCACCATTAACCCTGAAACAAGGCATTCGGGCGGAATGCACTACACCTCTATTGAGAATATCCACAAGGTAATTGATCCGCTGTTTCTTTCAGAACTGCAAACTGAATTCAACGGGCTTATCAAAAACTTTGAAAAAGCAAAAAGTGCGGTCAGAGACAGAAAAAAGCATATAACCGAAAGTCAGATCGCTTTTGAAGCGTTCAGAGATAAGCTGGCGAGCCTGACATTCCTTGACCCTGCCTGCGGTTCGGGCAATTTCCTTACAGAGACTTACCTGAGTCTGCGAAGGCTTGAAAATGAGGCACTTAAAGCTATAATCGAGTGTGAATATAAAAGTTTCTATAAATCAGTTTTACGGCATAGAGATAAATGACTTTGCTGTTGCTGTTGCCAACACAGCTTTGAGGATCGCTGAATCACAGATGATTAAGGAGACCGAGGAAATCACACACAAAGAACTTCCTTTCCTGCCTTTGAACGATTATAATAACATAGTTGAGGGCAACGCCCTGCGTATTGACTGGGAGAGCGTTGTGCCCAAGGACAAGCTGTCTTATATTATGGGCAATCCGCCGTTTGTGGGCGCAAGGCTGATGAACGATGCACAAAAGTCAGATGTATTCAGCATCTTTGACGGTGTGAAAAACAACGGTAATCTCGATTATGTTTCCTGTTGGTACAAGAAAGCCGCCGATCTTATGAAAGGTACATATATCAGAACGGCTCTTGTTTCCACCAACAGTATAACTCAGGGTGAGCAGGTAGCTATACTTTGGAGAACGTTGTTTGAAATGGGCGTTCATATTGACTTTGCACACCGCACTTTCCGCTGGGATAACCGAGGCATTGACGAAAAGGGAAAGAAAAAGAAAACAGACGATTATATGGCGGCTGTTCATGTTGTTATTGTTGGATTTAGTGTTGCGCCGAATACTGTGCCAAAACACCTGTATGATAATGGCACAGATAAGGTCGTAAAGAATATAAATGGCTATCTTGTTGAGGCAGATAGTATTGTCATAGATAGCAGAACAAAACCAATTTGCAATGTTCCTGAGATTGGAATAGGAAACAAGCCTATTGACGATGGCAAATATCTGTTCACAAAAGAAGAAATGGACGAGTTTATCAAAAAAGAGCCTGCGTCCCAAAAGTATTTCAAAAAGTGGCTTGGTTCAAAAGAGTTTATCAATGGATTTAGTCGCTATTGCTTATGGCTTGGAGAGTGTTCACCAAAAGAACTTCGTAGTATGCCTAAGTGCCTTGAAAGAGTAGAGAATGTTAGACAATTCAGATTGAAAAGCAAGAGTGCTGGAACAGTAAAGCTGGCAGAAAAACCAACAAGATTTCACGTTGAAAATATGCCTGATAGCAATTACATTATTCTTCCTGAAACATCGTCGGAAAATAGGAGATATATTCCTATCGGATTTATGACACCTGATGTAATGTGTAGTAATGCCGTAAAGCTTATGCCTAATGCCACCCTTTATCATTTCGGTATTCTTACCTCAAACGTCCATATGGCTTGGATGCGTGCTGTTGCAGGCAGACTTGAAATGCGTTATCGTTATTCAAAGGATATTGTGTATAATAACTTCCCGTGGTGTTCGCCCACCGCCGAGCAGAAAGCAAAGATAGAACAAACCGCACAGGCTATCCTCGACGCAAGGGCGCTCTATCCCGATTGTTCCCTCGCCGACCTCTACGACGACCTCTACGACGAGACCACTATGCCGCCAGAGCTGCGCAAGGCTCACCAAGCCAACGATAAGGCGGTCATGCAAGCCTACGGCTTCAAACCCGATATGCCCGAAAGCGAGATCGTCGCCGAGCTGATGAAGATGTATCAGAAGCTGACGGAGGGGAAATGATGAATAGTAACGTATTAGGAATATTAATTGGAAGTGCTTGCACTCTTTTAGGTTTTCTTGTTTCGCTTACAACAGAACGGTTGAAAGCCAAAAGTGCACGCAATAATCACATAAGCCAAGCAAGATTTGATAAAGAATTCGTTATTTATCAAGAATTGTCAGAGAAAAACTTGAGTGCTGTCTATGACGCTGGTCAAACGGTCAAGATAATTAGAGGTCTTTACAATAATGATTTATCTAAAATTGATGAACACGCTAACAATCTTCGTAGCAGTATAAATGATGCAGATTTCTCCAATAAAAAATATGCACCCTTTATTAGTAAAGATATTTATGAAAACTATAAAGTTCTTATTAAAAAAATAAGTGAAATAAATTCTTTTTTCTCATTTTGGCATTTTACTTTCAATAAAGAGAATAAAGGTATTTTTAATCATGGTGGAGAATCATATACTTATGATCAAGTAAAAAATAAGATTGAAGAACTACAGAAAGAAGTTTCATCTCTATCAGATGAAATCTTAGACCAAGTTAGAAATTATCTTCAAAAGTTGGACGCTATATCTTAATATACAAGCAATAAAAGGACTGCCCTATGGCAGTCCTTTATATGTTGCACCATATTCAATTCATAGCATTTTTCCGAAGCTGGTTGACAGCCTGCTCGATCTTCTGTGCCATTAGTTTGCGGCGCTCATTGAGGAATTCATCATAGTCCATTTTTTCCCAGCCATGAGGTAGAGCGTTTTCATCTTCCATTTTGCTGATCTCCTCGGCACTCATACCCTTGCAGACGATAGGATAATATTTCGAGGGCGCCTCGTCAAGTATCTCCATATTATCGTCCCACTTGATAAAGGCGTAGTTTGCCATCTGATTGATCTTACTATCGGTGTAACCGAGCAATTTCAGATAAGCCTTCGGGAACAAGTGATGTTTTTCAAGTGGTTTTCTCTTGCCGCCAATATCAGGCTCAAACAGCATAGGAACTGTGAGGCTGCCTTTTGAAAACAGAACTTTAATACCATTCATATTAAGGGAGGCAACATATGCATTCCAAGCATTGTTACCACGTCCGGAGACTGCAAGACCGTCAGACCCGAGCAGTGTTATTTTAAAATAATCCTCGGTCAGTCTTTCGTTTACCCTTGTAAGAATAAACTTTCTGTATTCGTCCAATGAGGTGAGCTCTTTTATGCTGTTCAGATGCTGCTCAAATGTTGATTCAAAAGAGCCGGTATAGAGCGATATAAGCGAGGCATAGAAGAACCAGAGCGATGTGAGGTGCATATTATCATTGTACGAAGCCTTGAATCTGTACTTGGCGATAAGATACATAGCATAGGCATAGAATAAAGTATTATCCGAAAGGATCATATCGCCGGATACATACCCCGAATTGATGATAGCCTTTAAGAATTCATGCCAGTTGCCTACATCTAATACGTCCGGCAGTTTTTCTTTCATAATATCAAATCTCTTGATCCTTAACTCTTCATCAACCGCACCTTTTTTATCAAAATTAGCTCCACGCAGCAGCTTATAGCCGTATTTAAGCCTTGCCCTGTCAAAAGCATATGCCATTACAACTCTGATAATATCCTGCGGAGATACGGTAGTAAGCCTGTTATATGAGGTAGCTTTGTTTTTTGAGGGAATAATAGAAGCACGACTGAATTCTTCGATTTCTTTTCGTCCCTCATCCCAATATAAAGAAAGCAGAGTAAGTATAAAGTCGTTCTGTTTAAGTGCTACACCGCCTGAATTCACACGGACGAAGATATGCGAAACGTCTTCCTCGTCCGCACTTGATTTAATATCAAACACCGGAAGAGTATAACTCTTTAAATTAAGAACAGAATTAATGTTTTCGTGGATAGCGTCTTCTTCATCTTCTGTGAGCTCTTTATCCTTTGTCTTTCTGTACTCTCTCAAGGTATCAGCAAATTCCTGTGTAAGCTTATAAGCTTTTTTTGAGGTGAAAATATCACTTATGTTATATATCCATTCAGGGTCTTTCTGTGTGGCTTTTGTTCCCACTTCAAATACGTTCTTTAATGGATTGTAAGATATTATTATAGATTTTTCGTCAAACTTTGAATTTATGACCTTCTGCCCTTTCATTACAGCGTAAAGTGATGTGAGTCGCTGCTGCCCGTCAATAATCACCTCTTTAGGAGTTTCATAGTTATGCCCGCCTACACCTATTGTTTTCTTCTTTTCAAGTTCAGGGCATTCCCATATCATGAGATAACCTATAGGATAACCCTTCATCATTGAATCAAACAAGTCTCTGACCTTCGTATCTTTCCATACAAAAGGACGCTGGAGTTCGGGAAGACCAAGCTCACCGGTATCTATTTTTTCAATCAGCTGATTAACTGTTAGTGTTGTAGGACTAAATATCTCTGACATAGTAGATCACCTCGTATTTTTAATTATACTATATTTGACATTAGTTGTCAAATCACATATCTTCAGTATTATATATATTTACCGCCTTCACACCCTTACTCAAAGCGTACTGTAACGCTTTGTATGCCCCTCCGGAGTTATTTTTGACATAACATACCACAAGATCGGAACGGTCGATCAGAGAGCGATTACGCAGGTGTATAGCGGCTTTAAAATGAGCTGCTGCGGATTCACTGCAAACATCTACCTCATCATAATACTCCAGATAGTATTCTTCGTTATCCCTGTATTCTGCCGTCATGTATGGCAGCACAAGTGACAGGTGAGTATTTCCGTAGTCAAGCTCTTTACATATCCGGCGTATTATACCGGCAGCGATCCGGTCAAATTCACCCTCTCGTCCGATAAGAAATTCTACATATGACTTATTCTTAATGAGCTCACATATTATGGGTTCTAACTTGTTTTCAAGTTCAGCAATACTGTCAATGCGCCTATGACCAAATAAGCTGACAGTGTATATTTCCATTGTAACACCCCTATAATAATTATACTATGGTGTCATAGTGGTGTCAATATGGCGGAATACAAAAAGGTGTCATAGTGGTATCATATTTACAAGGAGGTATCACTATGGCTGTACTTAAAACAAGATTTACACTGCGCCTTGATCTCGAAGATCATGCAAAAATCAAAAAGATTGCTGAAAAGCAGAACCGTTCTATGACAAATATGATCGAAACGGTCATCAAACAGACAATAAATAAGTATGAGGAAGAAAACGGCGAGATCGAACTTACCGAAGAAGATCTATCAATAGAATAAAAATAAGCGGTTACAGATAACTGTGATCGCTTATTTTATAGAAAATCATAAATATTTTAGTAAATGTATTGCAATCTGCGATACAATGTGGTATAATAGTATCAGAAAGGTGGTTGATACTATGGCAACAAGAACTGCAAATGTCACCGCAAGAGTTGAACCCGAAATCAAGGAGCAAGCAGAGGCTGTAATGGAAAAGCTCGGAATTCCCGTATCTACGGCTATAAATATGTTTTACCGTGAGATCATTCTTTGGAACGGATTGCCGTTCCGTCCGTCTGTGCCTATGAATGAGCTTAAAGCAAGAGACGAGATGACCAAGGAAGAATTCAATCAGAGAATGGCTGTCGGTCTTGCTCAGGCTAAAGAGGGAATGACTGCTCCTGCCGGAAAAGTCTATGAAAGGATGATGGGAGAACTCGGCGATGACTAAATACGATATTGAGGTCACAGCCTTTGCCGAAGCGTCGATAAGAGGGATAGCCGCCTATATCAGAAACAAGCTGAAAGCACCGCAGGCTGCCCGAAACACGGTCAAAAAAATCTTCGATGCTATATTCGGGCTTGACACATTTCCTAACAAGGTGAAGCTGACCGAGGACGAACCGTGGCGGACAGAGGGCATACATCAGCTTGTTATAGGAAACTATTACGTCTATTTCTGGATCAACGAGAACGAGCACAAGGTCATAGTGACCGATGTGATCTACGCCCGGAGAGATCAGATGAAAGCTATGGCTGATATGCCAATGAACTAAAAAGCGGCTGTTGCAAATTGATGCAACAGCCGTTATCTTTTTGGCGTTTCTCCTTGTCTGGTCGTAAATTGGTCGTAAAATCAGCACTTGATGTGCTTTATTTGTCGATGCTCTTCATTGTCGGGAAGAGCAGTACATCTCTGATAGCAGGGGAGTTGGTCAGCAGCATTACAAGTCTGTCAATGCCGTAGCCGATACCGCCCGTTGGAGGCATACCTATCTCAAGCGCACGCAGGAAGTCCTCGTCTGTATGGTTTGCTTCCTCGTCACCTGCGGCGAACTGCTTCTCCTGCTCGGCAAATCTCTCGCGCTGGTCGATAGGATCGTTCAGCTCGGAGTAAGCGTTGCACATCTCTCTGCCTGTGATGAACAGCTCGAATCTCTCAACATAGTCGGGAGCGTCGGGCTTTCTCTTTGTCAGCGGCGATATCTCAACAGGGTGATCCATTATAAATGTAGGCTGTATAAGATTTTCCTCAACGAACTGCTCAAAGAACAGGTTGAGTATATCGCCCTTTGTATGTCTGTCCTCAAACTCAACGTGGTGCTGCTTTGCGAGCGCCTTTGCCTCGTCTGTGTCCTTGACCTTTGCAAAGTCAACGCCCGAATACTTCTTGACAGCGTCGATCATCGTCAGTCTTTCAAACGGCTTGCCAAGGTCTATCTCATACTCGCCGTAAGGCACGCAGGTCTTACCGCAGACCTCCATAGCGACGTGCCTGAACATATTTTCTGTCAGCTCCATCATGCCGTGGTAGTCTGTATACGCCTGATAAAGTTCCATCAGGGTGAACTCGGGATTGTGACGTGCGTCAACGCCCTCGTTTCTGAAAACTCTGCCTATCTCGTAGACTCTTTCAAGTCCGCCGACGATAAGTCTTTTAAGATAAAGCTCAAGGCTGATGCGCAGCTTAACGTCCTCGTTGAGAGCGTTGTAGTGAGTTTCAAACGGTCTTGCAGCAGCGCCGCCCGCGTTTGAAACGAGCATAGGAGTTTCGACCTCCATAAAGCCCTGTGAGTCGAGGTATCTTCTTATTGACGAGATTATCTGCGAGCGCTTGATGAACGTATCCTTTACCTCGGGGTTGCAGATAAGGTCGGTGTATCTTTGTCTGTAACGGACATCGGTATTTGTGAGTCCGTGCCACTTTTCAGGCAGCGGCAGCAGCGACTTTGAAAGCAGAGTTATTTTATGTGCGTGAACGGATATCTCTCCGCGCCTTGTTCTGAATACAAAGCCGTCGATGCCGACTATATCGCCGATATCCCACGTTTTGAAGTCCTTGAACGCTTCCTCGCCGATATCGTTCATTCTCACATAGACCTGAACTCTGTCGGTCTTGTCGCGTACATCTATAAAGTTAGCCTTGCCCATATCGCGCCACGACATTATCCTGCCTGCGATACGAACGTCGATGTGCTGCTCGTCAAGCAGCTGCTTGAACTTTTCCTCGTCATCGCCCGCCTGAGCCCTGCTGGCTGCTTCGAGCGTTTCGTAGCTGAGCTTTGCCTTTGCGTTTGAGGAGGTCACATCAAATCTTGTTATCTCAAACGGGTCTGCACCCTTTGCCTTGAGGGCGTTGAGCTTGTCTATCCTTATCTGCTTGAGGCTGTTGACCTCTTCCTGCGAAAGCTCCTCCTCAACGGGTGTTTCAAGTATCTCTTCACTCATTTTATATTTCCTTTCGTTATAGCTGTACAAAAAATTACCCTTGTAATTATCTCGAGATCTCCAGCACCTCAAATTTGAGGATGCCTGCGGGAGCCTCTACCTCGAATACATCGCCGACCTTCTTGCGAAGCGCAGCCTTGCCGATAGGGGACTCGTCAGAGATCTTGCCGTTCTTGGGATCGGACTCGGTAGTACCTACGATCTGAAGGTTCTCGATCTCGTTGAGCTCAAGGTCCTTTATCTTGATGATAGAGCCTACGCCGATCTCATCTGTCGAGATCTCGTCGTCCTCGACAACGATAGCATTTGCGATAAGCAGTTCCAGCTCGTTGATCTTGGATTCGAGGATAGCCTGCTCGTTTTTCGCCTCGTCATACTCCGCATTCTCGGAGAGGTCGCCGAAGGAACGTGCTTCTTTGAGCTTCTGTGCTACCTCTTTACGTCTGACGGTAACAAGGTACTCTCTTTCTTCCTGTAATTTTTCATAACCTGCTCTTGAAACTGTTTTCTGCATTGCCATGATATATCACTCCTAAATCTAAAATTTCTTTTAACAATGGTACTGTCAAATTGATATTATACAGCATTTTCGCTCACTTGTCAAGCATTTTGCGCTTTATGGGGATAGTTTTGAACTAACTGAAAATAATACCGATTTAGTGATAATTGCTATTGACGAAAACCTAGTTTCGTGGTATACTACTAAAGACCTAAAATAATCAAAAGGATGAAGTAAAATGCTTAAACTGGAAAACATAACCTGGAGCCTTGAGGACGGCAGAGGCATACTCAACGATGTAAGCCTTGAGATCCCTGACAGCAAGCTTGTTGTTATAACAGGTCCCAACGGCGGCGGAAAGACCACGCTTGCAAAGACTGTTGCGGGACTTATCACGCCCGAATCGGGAAAGATAATCTTTGACGGGCAGGACATAACGGAGCTTGACATCACGCAGCGTGCAAAGCTGGGCATAAGCTATGCCTTTCAGCAGCCTGTAAGATTCAAGGGGCTTACCGTGCGCGACCTGCTGGAGCTTGCTGCGGGCAGAGAGCTGAAACAGCCCGAGATCTGCGAGCTGCTTGGCAAGGTCGGGCTTTGCAAGAACGACTACATCGACCGTGAGGTGAACGCATCGCTTTCGGGCGGTGAGATAAAGCGTATCGAGATAGCGACCGTACTTGCGCGAAACACCAAGCTGTCTATCTTTGACGAGCCCGAGGCAGGCATCGACCTGTGGAGCTTTGCGGGGCTTGTTGACGTGTTCAAGGAAGTCAAGAACAAGATAAACGGCACGCTTATGATAATCTCCCACCAGGAGAGGATACTTGAGATAGCTGACGAGATAGTTGTTATCTCGGGCGGCAAGGTAGAGTCAAGCGGAAGTGCGCAGGAGATACTGCCAAAGCTTATCAAGGGCAGCAGGGCGCCAAGACCGTGTGAAAGGAGCTAATGGAAATGAATGATATCACAAAGCAGCTCCTTGAAATGATCTCGGACTACAACGGCGAGTTCAATGGAGCATACAATATCCGTGAGGACGGGCAGTGCGCTGCAAGGCAGTCCTCGGAAAACATAAAGATAGAATCAAAGCAGGACGCACCGGGCCTTGTTATACACATAAAGCCGTTCACAAAGGGCGAGAAGGTGTTTATCCCTGCGTGCGTTACAAAAAGCGGCATCGACGACCTTGTTTACAATGATTTCTATGTCGGACAGGGCGCAGATGTTACTATCGTTGCAGGCTGCGGAGTGCATAATTCGGGCGAGGAGGAGGCGCGCCACAACGGCATACACCGCTTCTTTATTGAGAAAGATGCAAACGTGCTGTACGAGGAAAAACACATCGGCACGGGCGAGGCAGAGGGCTTGCGCAAGATAGATCCCGTTACGGATATCGAGCTTGGCGAGAATGCAAAGCTCACTATGGACACGGTGCAGCTCAGCGGTGTCGATCAGACGACAAGGACGACAAGGGGAGTGCTTGGCGACGGTGCAAGGCTCATCATCAAGGAAAGGATAATGACTGACGGCAGGGAGCAGGCAAAGACCGATTTCTATGTTGAGCTCAAAGGCGAAAACAGCGGTGTTGATCTGATGTCAAGGTCGGTGGCAAGGGACGAATCGTATCAGGAGTATCACAGCGTCATCAAGGGTATGAACGTATGCACGGGTCATTCAGAGTGCGATGCGATACTTGTGGGCAACGGAAAGGTCTCGGCATCGCCACAGCTTGATGCGGAGCATCCCGATGCAGCGCTGATACACGAGGCGGCTATCGGAAAGATAGCGGGCGAGCAGCTGCTCAAACTGCGGACTCTCGGACTGACCGAGGAGGAAGCCGAGCAGAAGATAATCTCGGGATTTTTGAAATAAGGCAAAATAATAAGAGGACAGTTTTGCTGTCCTCTTTTTTGTACTGTTAAAAACTGAAGCTGTTCGGCTTGACTTTCTTTGAGATGATAAGGTCTACGCTGTTGCTTTCGCGCTTGACAACAACATCATCTGCAATGTTGGCGAGGATAGAATGCTCCATTTCATCCCATTCCTCCAGCGCACTGCCCTGATCCTGCTGCTTGAGCTTTTCGATGTAGCTGCCAAGTGACCAGCTGGTATTATCATCGCTTTCGCCTTTTTTTGATGCGGCCCTGTCAAATACGCCGAGGACCCTGCCCATGATCGTTCTTTTTGCGGGTTCGCTGACCTTGCGTGCCTTTGCACCCGATGCAGATTTCGGCGTTACCGAAATGTGCAGCTCAAAAAGATCGTCCGTAACATCTATCCAGAATTTGCCCGAGCCGTATTCGGTAAGGTGCGGCAGTACCGAGATAGTTTCCTCGGTGAGCAAAACGATGTGCATTTCGTCCTTTGAGCTGATACCTGCTCTTTTCGCCATTCGGTTGCTTTCGGTAAGTATCTTCTTTACCGTATCTTCGTACTGACTTTTGAGAGGCCCGAAATCAGACGGCGGGTTAAGGTCAAGTGTAAAAGATCTGAGTCTGCTCACAGTTAGTCCACCTCCGTTTCGGAAATATCAACGATGTTTTTAAATCCTGTGATCTCAAGTACCTCCATTATAGCAGGCAGTACGTTGATGATCTTCAGGGTGCCGCTGCTTTTTTTCATCTGCTTGTAGCAGGAAAGGATAACGCGCAGCCCTGCCGATGAGATATACTTCAGCTGGCTGAAATCCATTATCAGCGTTCCGCTTTTGCCAAAAAGCTTTGCGACAGCTTCATCTGCCGCCTGCTGAAATTCGTCGGCATTGAGCATATCTATCCTTCCCTCAACGGCAATGGTATAAATATTTCCCTCTGAATTTGTTCTGATTTTCATGGTTCAAACTCCTTTTTGTCGTAAAACAAAGTAAGTTTTCGGCTTCTTGTGCTAAATTATATCACGCAAATGCGGCTTTGTCAATAAAAATCGTATCATTTGTGCATATTGTATGAATAAAAATTAAAGAGGACAGCTGTTAACTGTCCTCTTTTTTGTACATTTATGTTTAATTGTCTTTTATCTCGCAGTTTTCAACACCAAATTCAAGTATCAGATTTATAAGCTCGTTGCGTGAGCGGTTGGTTGCCGCAGACAGCTTGTCAAGCTTTTCGATAGTTTCTTCTTTGACTCTCACAGAGAATACTTTGTAGCCGTCCTCGCCCTTGACAGCGGACTTTTTTGTTATCTCCAGTTTCTTAGCCATAATATCACCTCTAACATATATTATAGCTTGACAAATTAATAATTATATGGTATATTATATGCTACAAATATATGTTATAATTGGAGACGATTAATATGAAAAGAATTGTCTTAGTAAGTTTGATGCTTTCAGTTTTATTATTCATTGGGTGTTCAAAGAAAGCAAGTTCAGATAATGATAATAAATCATCATCTGAAACCACTCATACTGAGAGTACAAGCTCAGAAAATAATAAAAAAACAGAGTTAGAAATTGCAAGAGAAACTGTTATTGAAAAATTTAAGAATTATCCGGATTTAGATTCAACATTAAAACATATTGAAGATTGCTATAAAAAATACTGGACTGATCCAACTATAGCAAACATATATTACTACTGCACTTCAAAACAACAAAATAGGTTATATTATAAGTTGTCCAATAACAAATATTTGGAATCAGCTAAGGAATACGCACTGAAAATAGATCCAGATTATAATGGTGAGTTTTCAAAAGAAATGCATACTTATGTTGAGAAACTGTTTAATTATAAATACATAAAAGAAGAGCAGAAAAAAGCTGCTGAAAAAGAAAAGAATTACAATCAGTTGACGGATTATCAAAAGAAAGACATATGTAAGTACATTCAAAAACGATATGATTATTATGATAAGAAATATGGTCGCAATACAGGTGATAAGTATTCGGATAAAATAATGCAAGAAACTGCTGATAAGTATGGCTTAACTGTTGAACAAGTAAATATAATATGGATGAATATGTACTCTTATTAGTATGATAAAAGGCTGTCAAAACGACAGCCTTTTATATTACAGCCCGTTGGGGTTTTTGCTGATAAAGTTCCAGCTGTCTGCGGTCATCTGGTCGAGTGTATACTTTGCTTCCCAGCCGAAAAGCTGCTTTGCCTTGTCGGTCTTTGCATAGTAGGCAGGCAGGTCGCCCGGTCTGCGCGGCAGGACTTTATACGGCAGCTGCTTTCCGCACGCCTTTTCAAAGCTGTGCAGAACGTCATAAACGCTCGAGCCCTTGCCTGTGCCGAGGTTGACAGCCTCAACACCCTTATGCTCAAGCACATATTTTACTGCGCACAGATGTCCGTCAGCAAGGTCGCAGACGTGGATATAATCCCTCACGCCCGTGCCGTCGGGGGTATCATAATCGTCACCGAAAATGCCCAGCCTTTCAAGCTTGCCGACTGCTACCTGACAGATGTAAGGCAGAAGATTGTTCGGGATACCGTTGGGGTCCTCGCCGATAAGTCCCGACGGGTGCGCGCCGATAGGGTTGAAATAGCGCAGCAGCGAGATAGACCACTCGTTGTCGGAGGTGTAAACGTCTTTGAGTATCTGCTCAATCATCAGCTTGGTGTAGCCGTAGGGATTGGTCGCGCTGGTGGGCATATCCTCAACGTACGGTATGGGATTTACAGGTCCGTAGACTGTTGCGGAGGATGAGAATACTATCTTTTTGCAGCCGTATTTTGCCATTGTTTCGAGCAGGATGATACTGCCTGTGATGTTGTTGTGGTAGTATTTCAGCGGCTTTGCGACCGACTCGCCGACCGCTTTGTAGCCTGCAAAGTGAATGACAGCATCGATCTTGTTCTCCTCAAAGACCTTTTCAAGCTTTTCACGCTCGAGCAGGTCGACCTCGCAGAACTTGAAGTCCTTGCCTGTAATGGTCTTGATGCGGTTGAGAGCCTCGGGCTTGGAGTTTGAGAAGTTGTCGGCGATAACTATATCATAGCCCGCATTGAGCAGGGCAACGCAGGTGTGGCTGCCGATAAAGCCCGCACCGCCTGTAACAAGGATATTAGGCATATTCATTACGTCCTTTCGTTTTTGATTTAAGGACAGTATACCACATTTTAACCGCACTTTCAAGAGCTTTGCGGTGAATTGTCACAAATTTTACAGCCCTTGAAATAGTGGGTGAGTATCTGCTCGCAGGTCTTGCCCTGCTTTGCCATCTCGTTTGCGCCGAGCTGGCTCATGCCGACCATGTGACCCAGTCCTTTGCAGGTGAAGATGAACTTATCGCCCGACAGCTCAAATGTGAAGCTCTGCGAGGAAAGGTCGAGCGCCTCGCAAAGCTCGTCTGCGGGGATCTGTCTGCCGCAAACGCTGATCTGCTTGACAAGCCCGTATTCGCCCGTCTGCGTGATCTTCAGCCAGCTGTCCGCGCTGCCTGCGAAGGTGATGTCGTCATAGACCTTGCCAAGCTTTTCCTTGAGCTGTGCGCTCGTTATCTCGGTCTTTGAAACTGCCTGTTTCAGCGGCTCGTCAAGCTTGCTCTCCACGCTTGCAAGGTAGGGGATATCCTGCCCCCATACGTCCTTTGCCGAGCGTGTGTGACCGTCGCTGACCGCGTGGAAGGCAACGATTATCGGTTTGCCGTCATAGGCGAGATACTTGCCTTGGACCGCCTTGACTGCCTGCTCGATCTTTTCGCGCGCCTTGCCGTAGCCGTCCTTGTAAAGCGCCTTTGCCTGCTGCTCGGTGAAAAAGCCGTGGTAGAGCTTGGTGTCATCACTCATAACGGCGCCGCAGAGAGCAGGTGTGGGGTGGGCGCTTTCGGACTGCGTGCGGTAAAGCGCATAGGTGCGTGCAAGAATTGCCTGCGCCTGCAAAGCGGCAGGCTCGAGATCGGCAGGCATCTGCGCAAGCACCGCGCCTGTCATATACTCCTGCATCGTGTATTCACGCAGCTTTTTCTCGTCGGTGAAATAGATCTTTACAGTCTGCGCATCGGCAGGCTTTTCACCTTGCACAGCGGAGCTTTCGGGCAGGGCGGCTGCCTGCGGTTTGTTCGGGCTTAAAAAGACCACGCAGGGTATTATCATCAGCAGCACAGCAAAAGCGACCGCGGCTTGCAGGTATTCTTTCATTTTTATATCCTCCTTTGGCTTGTCCTTGCGGGTACTGTTACTATGTATATTCACGCGCAGGGGAAAATATTCCGATAAACGAAAAAAACTCTTGACAAAACCGTGTATGTGGTGTATAATGCAGTTAGTAATTAAACGCGTTTAATAAATGGGAGATGATAAGATGTCTGCGAAACAACGGGATCTTGATGCCACGAAAAAGGCGCTGCTTGCGGCTGCAAAGGAGCTTATGACGAGCTGTGCTGATGCGGACGAGGTGACGAGCCGCGCGATCGCGGCAAAGGCGGGGGCGAACGCTGCGATGATAAACTACTGCTACGGCTCGCGCGAGGCGCTGCTTTACGAGGTCTTCAAGGGGCTGCTTGCCGATGCACAGCGCGCCGATCCCGAGATAGCGCGGCTTTTGTGTGCCGATATCGCGCCGAAGGAGCGCGTGATAATGCTGCACTTCAATATGATGAAGCTGATGATAGCGAATTTCAGCTATTCGCGTGCGATAACCAGGTATCTGCTGCTCAACCGTTCGGGCGAGATGGGAATGGAGAGCCTGCCGTGCATCACGGCGCATTTCGCAGGGCGAAAAAGCGAGCAGGAGTGCCGCCATATCGCCTTTGAGCTTTCGAGCCTGCACGAGCTTGCGGTGCTTCGCCACGAGCAGATATGTGCCGACTGCGGACTTGACCTGCGCGATGATGCGGTGCTTGAAAGGTATGTGCGTGAAAGCGTTGGGCGCTTTCTTGACTGAAAGGGGGAGGCATATGCAAAGAAAAACACACGGGCTGCTCGGGCTGGGGATACTGCTTGCGATCTTCCTGTGCATGATGGCGCTTATGCGCTTAACTGCGGCACAGGTCGAGCTGCTCTCGGGCGGACAGGGGATAATCGACCTGACGTTTGCGGTAACACCGAGCAGGATAAGTGCGGCGCTCTCACGCTACGGCAGGACAGCCGCGGCGTTCTACCAATGGGGATTTTACGCGGTGGATATGTTCTACGCGCTTGCTTACGGGACGTTCTACCGCTGCGCGATAAAGTCTATCGCAGAGAGGTGCGATATGCGCGGCGCGGCGGCGGAGATACTGCCGATGCTGCCCGTTGCCGCTGTCACGGCTGATCTGCTTGAGAACACGATGATGTTCTTTTTGCTCGCAGGCAGCCGATCGGGCGTGCTTATGTGGGCTTTTACGGTGTTCAATGTAATAAAGTTCGCAGCGGTGTATTCATCGCTGGCTATCGTTGTGGGAGGTGCGGTATGGCTGTTAAAAAAGCGCTTATCGTGATAGATATGCAAAATGACTATCTCTGGGATAAAAGAAAGGCGAAGTTTTCATACGATACAAAGGCTCTTACCGCGCAGGTGAACAACGCCGCGCAGGAGTTCAGGGCGCAGGGCGGTGACGTTATCTACATCGCGCAGATGTTTCAGGACTTGCCGACCAACCGCCTGTTTATCGGCTTTTCGATAAGGGGCACGCAGGGCGCGCAGCTTTACAGCGGTCTTGATGTGGTGAGCGAGCTTTACTTTGAAAAGAGCCTGCCCAACAGCTTTACCGCCAAAAAATTCAGAGAGTTTATGCAGCAGCGCGGCTATGACGAGATATATGTCTGCGGGCTTGACCTGTGCGGCTGCGTGGGCGCTACGGCTCTTGGTGCGGCAAAGGTATGCGGGAATGTCTTTTTGCTGCAAAACGCTACGGGCTGCCGATATGACGGTAAAAAGCAAAGCAGGAAAAAAAGTGTCCTTGAACGTGCGGGCGTGACTTTCATATGAACGGTTTTTTGCGCAGAACTTGACAAAAGTCGCGAAATATAGTAGAATAAATAAATACATTATGTTTATTTATGGAGTGAGAGATATGAAAGAAACTGCAAGAAGTATCTTCTACAAACAGTTTACCGATAATAATACCATCGACCCAAAGCTGTATGACAAATACGTTGTAAAAAGAGGTCTGAGAAATGCCGACGGTACGGGCGTTACCGCAGGTCTGACCAACATATGCAACGTTCACGGCTACGTTATAAACGAGGGAGAGAAGGCACCTATCGACGGTCAGCTCATCTACCGCGGCTACAATATAAACGACCTTATCTCAAATGCCCGCAAGGAGAACAGATTTGCTTATGAGGAGATAGTTTATCTGCTGCTTATGGGCGATCTGCCAAACAAGGACGAGCTTGCAGCCTTCAAAAAGATGATAGCCGACAACAGACCGCTGCCGGGCGACTTCTTTGAGGATATGATATCAAAGGCTCCGTCAAAGAACATCATGAACAAGATGGAGAGGTCTATACTTGCGCTGTATTCGTATGATGCGAACCCCGAGGAGCGCTCACCCGAGTTTGAAATGGCAACGGCTATCTCGATAATCTCAAAGCTGCCAAACATCATGGTATCGGCATATCAGGTAAAGAGGCGCTCGTTTGACGGCGAGAGTATGTTCATGCACCCGCTTATCCCCGGGCAGTCCACTGCGGAGATGATACTTTCCGCGCTGCGCCCCGACAGGAAATTCACCGATGAAGAGGCAAAGCTGCTTGACCTTATGATGATACTGCACGCAGAGCACGGCGGAGGAAACAACTCCACATTTGCCTGCCGTGTGCTCACATCATCGGGCACAGACCCGTATTCTGCATACGCTGCGGCAGTAGGTGCGCTCAAGGGCACACGCCACGGCGGCGCGAACATCAAGGTGTCGGCAATGCATAAGTTCATTGAGGACAGCGTTGATGACTGGGAGGACGAGGATAAGGTAGCTGATATCCTCAAAAAGATAATCCGCAAGGAAGTGTTCGATAAAACGGGACTTATCTACGGTATGGGACACGCCGTTTACACGCTTTCCGACCCAAGAGCAGTTATACTCAAGGCGAATGCCAAGAAGCTTGCGCAGGGTACGGAGTTTGAAAAGGAGTTCAAGCTGCTTGAAACTATCGAAAAGCTCACACCTGCGCTTATCCGTGATGTAAAGGGCAGCGACAAGACGATGTGTGCGAATGTGGATATGTATTCGGGACTTGTTTACAAGATGCTGGGCATACCCGATGACCTGTTCACACCGATGTTTGCCGTATCAAGAATGGCAGGCTGGTGCGCGCACAGATTTGAGGAGCTTGTAACGGGCAAGAGGATCATCAGACCTGCCTACAAGGCGGTCATGAGGGAAAAGATATACATTCCTCTGGAGCAGAGATAATTTGATAAAAGCACTTGAAAATATGAGCCGAATGTGGTATAATAAGGTCGGGTATGCGTACCCGTCCTTATTTTTGTGTGTGCGGAAGGGAAGTGATCGCTTGAAAAGACTCGGACTTGCGGCTTTGAGCGCTGCGTGCGTGCTGCTGACAGGCTGCTCGGCACTGAATTTTTCGGTCGAGGGACTTGTTGATGCACCAAAGCTCACCAAGGAGCAGGAGGAGATACATCAGGCGCTTATCGAGAGCGTGGGGAGCAATATCACTTTGAAATACCCCAGAAACGGCGATTACCGAAGCGCATACGTTATCGCAAATATCGACGATGAGCCCGACAGCGAGGCTATCGTTTTCTACGAATACAAGGATAATGTCAAGGACAACGGTATGAGGATAAACGTCCTTGATACCGATGAGGACGGAAAGTGGCACTCTGTAAAGGAACTGCACGGCGCAGGTACGGATATCGACAAGGTTATGATATCGACGTTTGGCAAAAAAAGCGGCGACCTTGTCGTGGTAGGATATCAGAATCCTGCTACGGACGACAAAACTCTTGAGATATACAGCTACGATCAGGGCACCTTCAAAAAAGTCGGCACCGACACCTACTCGGTGCTTGAGACGATGGATATAAACGCCGACGGCACAAAGGAGCTTGTCACGGTGCAAAAGACGGTCAATCCCGAAACGGAGAAGATAACCTCGAGGGCATCTATACTCTCTATGGAGAACGGCGAGCTCAAACGCGAGCATACCATTGATATGTGCGATAATGTTTCCACATACGTCAAAGCCGTAAGGGGAATGATCGACGGCGGACGCAGTGCGGTGTTTATCGACAGCACCACTGCCGAGGGCCTTATGCAGACGGAGGTCGTTTATTACAGATATTCAAATCTGCAAAACCCGATACAGCAAAGCAAGGAAAGACTTCTGCCAAGGTGCACAAGACCTGTCGGGTACTACTGCACCGATGTTGACGGCGATACGGTGGTGGAGATACCATCTGCAAAGCCGATGCTTGGCTACGAAAATGCCGTTGCGGACGAAATGCTGTATATGACGACATGGAGCGTTTACAAGGATTTCTACACGCTGGAGGAAAAATACACCGGCTACTACTCGATACCAAACGGTTTCTTCCTTGCCTTCCCCAAACGCTGGGCGGACAAGGTGACTGTAAGGCGCGATAACGATACGGGCGATGTGGTGTGCTACAAGTATTCGGGCGATATAAATACCTCCACGACAGAGCTTGTGCGCTTTTGCTCGGCGACAAAGAACAATGCTGATGAGCTTGAGAAAAAAGGCTATGAGCTTGTCGATACAAGGGGACAGCTGAGGTACTTCGTAAAGTTCCCCAAGGATACGCAGGATCAGCTCGTGCTGACGATAGATGAGGTAAAGAACAATTTCTATATCATAGACTAAATGACGAGGAGGAGAACAAATGTTGAAAAAGGTACTTGTTTGCGAGGACGAGGATTCTATAAGGGAATTTGTTGTGCTCAACCTGCAAAGAAGCGGCTACGATGTTGTAGACGTCAACTGCGGCGAGGACGCTATCAAGGCGTTCGATGAGGCGGGCGGTCAGTTCGATGTGGCACTGCTTGATATTATGATGCCCGGTATCGACGGTATGCAGGTGTGCAAGAGGATAAGAGAAAAAAGCAACAGCATCGGCATTATCATGCTTTCGGCAAAATCGCAGGAGATGGATAAGATATCCTGCCTGATGAGCGGTGCTGACGACTATATCACAAAGCCGTTCTCCATAAGCGAGCTTATCGCAAGGGTAGATGCGGTTTGCAGACGTGTTTCGCGCTCAAGCTCAAAGCCGGAGGAGGCATCGGTGATGACCTCGGGTCCGTTCACGCTCAATCTCAAGAGCAGAACGGTGTTCAAAAACGGCGAGCAGATAGATCTCACACAGGTAGAGTATCAGATAATGGAGTATTTCTTCAGGAACCAGAATACCGCGCTTGACAGGACAAGCATACTCAAACACATCTGGGGCGAGAGCTACTACGGCGATGATAAGATAGTCGATGTTAACATCAGAAGAATAAGAATGAAGATAGAGGATGAGCCGTCAAACCCGAAGTATATCCTCACGATATGGGGCTACGGTTACAAATGGTCGGGCGGAAACCCGTAACGATTGGAGAGCAGTGACAGTTGGCAAAGCATGAGATCAGGTACGGAAAGCACAGTATCACTATGCACTGGCTGCGCAACAGCTTCGGTGTTATAGCTGCGATACTGCTGCTTATCGAGGTGCTTATGGTGATCGTGGTAAGAAACTATTACTACAACACCGCAAAGGAGTACCTCAGCTCAAAAATGAATATCGTGTCCGCCGCTGTTCAGACAAATCCCGAGGCGGGCAAGGCGAGCATCAATTCGCGTATACGCACATACGTTGAGGGCTATGAGGACAAGGAACGCATCGAGCTTATGGCTATCAACAACGACGGCGAGGTCGAGGTCACATCATCGGGCTTTTCACCCTCGTCAAACGATGCGATGGCTGACTACGAGGAGGCAAAGGCATCAAAGCAGGGTATTGCCACGCAGATATACGAGCTCTCTACGGGCGAGAAGGTCGTGGCGGTAACGGCGGTCATCAACGCAAGGGACAGCCAGTACAGCGCGCTGCGTATGCTTTCGTCGATGAAGAAGATAGACAACCAGATACTTATTATAAGCATTACCACGCTCGTTGTCAGCGCGGCGATAATGCTGCTGATATTCTTCTCGGGAATGTACTTCATACGTTCTATCGTCTACCCGATACGCAGCATAGGCGATATGACAAAGCAGTTCGCAAAGGGCGATTTCTCCGAGCGTATCAAGAAAGAGTCGGACGACGAGCTGGGCGAGCTTTGCGACTCTATCAACTATATGGCGGACGAGCTTTCCAATACCGAGCAGATGAAAAATGAGTTCATTTCATCTGTATCGCACGAGCTGCGAACGCCGCTGACTGCGATAAAGGGCTGGACAGAAACAGTCACCTCGATGTATGAGGACAAGGAAACATTCAAAAAGGGTATGAGAGTTATCACCAGCGAGACAGAGCGCCTTTCGCAGATGGTAGAGGAGCTGCTGGATTTCTCGCGTATACAGGATAACAGGCTCACACTTATAATGGACACCATAGATATACTTGCAGAGCTTGGCGAAACTGTGCTTATCTATCAGGAAAGGGCGCGTGCGCTGGGCATAAAGCTCGATTACTACGAGCCTGAGATGCTTTCGTTCGTTTACGGCGACAAGAACAGGCTGCGTCAGGTGTTCATAAATATTGTAGACAATGCGATAAAGTATTCGGACAAGGGCGATACAGTGTCGGTCGAGGCTTATGAGGAGCATGGAGAGATCTGCATTTCAATATCGGATACGGGCATGGGCATCTCGGCGGAGGATCTGCCAAAGGTCAAGACGAAGTTCTTTAAAGCTAACCACACAAGACGCGGCTCGGGCATCGGTCTTGCAGTCGCGGATGAGATAATACAGCGCCACGGCGGCACGCTTACCATCAACAGCGAGCAGGGCGTGGGTACAACGGTGCTTATCACCCTGCCGTGTATGGAAAAGAAAAACGGCGCAGAGCAGAGTGCTTCGACTGCCGATGTGCAGCTGATATCTTCAGAACCAGGATCAGAAAGGATAGATCCCATAAATGAGCAAGAGCAAGGAAAACACCTCGGGTGAAAAATTCAAGTCAAAAATAGGCGGACAAGCCGTTATCGAGGGCGTGATGATGCGCGGTATCGACAAGGCGGCTATGGCGTGCCGTCTGCCAAGCGGTGAGATAGACCTTGAAGAATGGGCGATAAAGGGCGGCAAAAACGCACCGTTTTACCGCAAGATACCGTTTGTGCGCGGAGTGTTCGTGTTTATTACATCAATGATAGACGGCTACAAGTGCCTCTCGCGCTCTGCCGACAAGCAGATGAGCGCCGAGCAGGACGACGATGAGGAGCCCTCAAAGTTTGAAAAGTGGGTGGACGAAAAGCTGGGCGACAAGCTTATGCCGATAATCACCACCGTTTCGATAATACTCGGCTTAGCGCTGGCGATAGCGCTGTTTATGCTGCTGCCAAGCGGTATATCAAAGCTGATAGACAAATTCGTCGTCAGCCTTTCACCGATAGCAAAGAACATCATCGAGGGCATCATAAAGATAGCGATATTCATCGGCTACACCTCGCTGACCGCGCTTATGAAGGATATACGCAGGACGTACGAGTACCACGGCGCAGAGCATAAGACGATAACCTGCTACGAACACGGCGACGAGCTGACGGTGGAGAACGTCAAAAAGCACTGCCGTTTTCACCCGCGCTGCGGAACGAGCTTTATTTTCCTTGTGCTGTTCATAAGCATTTTTGTCAGCACGGTCTTCCGCGTTTCGTGGGGGAATATTTTTGTGAGAGTGCTTGTGAAGATAGCGCTGCTGCCGATCGTTATGGGCATATCCTACGAGCTTATCAGGCTTGCGGGCAAGTACGACAACATCGTTACGAGAGTCATTTCTGCACCCGGGCTGTGGATACAGCGCATAACCACGCGCGAGCCCGACGGTGAGGAGATAGAATGCGCGATAAAGGCGCTTGCGGCGTGTATACCTGATGATCCAGAGGAGGACAGGCTGTGAGCAGTTATGCACAGCTGCTTGAAAAAGCGGCGGACGAGCTTGAAAATGCGGGCGTGGAGGATGCACACCTCAACGCGCGTGAGCTGCTTGGCAAGGCGCTTGGGTGCGACTGCCGCAGCTTTGATTTTGAAATGAAGCTGAAGGAGTGCGCCGAAAGCAGCGTGCAGGACGAGTTTGAAAGCCTTTGCAGGCGGCGTATGAACGGCGAACCGCTTCAGTACCTTATAGGCGAGTGGGAGTTCTACGGGCTGGCGTTCAAGGTCGGCGAGGGAGTGCTTATACCGCGGCAGGACACTGAAACGCTTGTTGATATAGTGCGCAGAAAGGCGCCGAAGGACAAGCCGCTGACGGTCGCGGATCTGTGTGCGGGCAGCGGGTGCATTGGCATCGCGCTGGAAAAGTATCTTGACTGCGGGCAGGTCATAGCGGTCGAAGTTTCGGACAAGGCGATAGAATATATGAAACAAAACATCGCGCTTAACGGCAGCAAAATGCAGATAGTCAAGGGCGATGTCACAGACAGGGAAACTGCGGAAGATCTGCCCTTTGTTGATGTGCTGACGGCAAACCCGCCGTACCTTACATCGCAGGATATGAAAGTGCTGCAAAGGGAGGTATCTTTCGAGCCGCAGGGTGCGCTTTTCGGCGGCGATGACGGGCTGGACTTTTACAGGCACATACTGATAAACTTCAAGCACAAGCTGAAAACGGGCGGCCTTATCGCGCTGGAAATAGGCATCGGTATGCAGGACGAGGTCATGACTATGCTTGTGCGGCACGGTTTTGAGAATGTTCGCGCAAACAAAGATGCGTGCGGGATATTCCGCGTAATTACCGGCTTTAAGAAATAAAAGTCCAAAAATATGTACTTGAAAATAATTTGGCTAACAGTTCGGACAAACGGACAGTTAGTGTGCTATAATAAAATCACAGAAGAAAAACACCCCAAAACAGTATCGGAGGTATCATAGTTATGGCGATGGACAAAAAGAAGAAAGCATCAACCACTCCCGTTGTTAACATCACAGACAAGGAGGAGAAGAAAAAGGCTCTGCAAACTGCGATCGCGTATATAGAGCAGCAGTTCGGAAAGGGCGCTATAATGAAGCTCGGTGAGGCGAAGGCTATGGACGTGGAGGCTATCTCCACAGGCTCGCTGACGCTTGATACCGCGCTGGGTATCGGCGGAGTGCCGCGCGGAAGGATCATAGAGATCTACGGACCCGAGTCATCGGGTAAGACTACCGTTGCGCTGCACGTTATCGCACAGACGCAGAAAATGGGCGGTGACGTTGCGTTTATCGACGTTGAGCACGCACTTGACCCTGTTTACGCGGCGGCGCTGGGCGTTGATATCGACAATATGCTCGTTTCACAGCCTGATTCGGGCGAACAGGCGCTGGAGATCGCAGAGGCGCTTGCAAGGTCGGGCGCTATCGACTGCATAGTTATCGACTCGGTAGCAGCTATGACCACAAAGGCAGAGATCGACGGCGATATGGGCGATTCACACGTTGGTCAGCTTGCAAGACTGATGTCGCAGGGCTTGAGAAAGCTCACATCTGTTATAGGAAAGTCCAACACCACTGCTATCTTCATCAACCAGATAAGAGAGAAGATAGGCGTTATGTACGGCAACCCCGAAACTACCCCCGGCGGCCGTGCGCTGAAATTCTACGCATCTGTCAGGATCGAGGTAAGACGCGGCGAGCAGATCAAGGACGGTGCAAATGTTATTGGCAACAGAACGCGCTGCAAGGTCGTTAAGAACAAGGTCGCTCCGCCGTTCAAGGAGGCAGAGTTCGATATCATGTACGGCAAGGGTATATCAAAGGTCGGCGAGATACTTGATATCGGCGTGGAGTTCGGCATCATCAAGAAGGGCGGCGCGTGGTTCAGCTACAACGATATGAAACTCGGTCAGGGCAGAGATAACTCCAAGCAGTTTTTGCTTGACAACCCCGAGATAATGGACGAGATCGAGGGCAAGATAAGAGAAAAGTTCAAGCAGAATGAAGCAGAGGCTGCTGCTGCGGCGGCTCCGAAGAAAAAGGCTGAGACCTCAAAGCTCGAAAAACTGGCTAACGAGAGCGCGGGCATCAAGCCTGTTGTAAAGGAATCAGAGGACGCGCAGGAGGACTTTGAGGAGTTCGCCCCCGTTGACATTTCAAACCTTGGCGACTAAAAGATGAAGATAACGGCTGTTGAAAAATACAAAGGCTCGACATACCGCGTGGACTTTGACGAGGGCGAGAGCGCGTATCTTAATCTTGAGATAATAAGTAAATTCAACATCAGGGCAGGTCTTGACCTGCCTTTGTCGGCGTGGGAGCAGATAAAGGGCGAGAGCGATTTCCGCAGGGCGCGCGAGCGTGCGCTGTATCTGCTCGACCGCAGGGATTATTCCTTCGTGGAGATGTTCAAAAAGCTGCGGCAGAACTATGATGAAGACCTTTGCTACCGCGTTATGCAGCGCCTTGTCGAGCTTGGCGCGATAAATGACAGACGCTACGCGCAGGGACTTGCAAGGCACTATATCGAGGTCAAGCTGTTCGGCAGGCGGCGCGCTTTTCAGGAAATGCGCCTGAAAGGGCTCACAAAGGAGGTCATCGACATAGCGCTCTCGGAATATGACGAGGGCGTTGAGGAACGCCTGCACACGCTGATAGAAAAGAAGTATCTGCGCATAATGACCGATGAAAAGGGCATCAACCGCGCGAAAAACTCGCTTGTGCGGTACGGCTACGATTACAGCGACATCAATAAGGCTTTTAAGCAGATAGAGCTTGAATATGATGAACAGGACGGGTAATTGTCGAAAAAATATGCCGCGCAAGTAAAATATGTGTGTACGCGGTAAGATTGCGCTTGACAAAAGAATAAAAAAGTGAGATAATAGCTTTGTATAATTTTGTTGTGTAATTTAACAGGAGATATTCATATGGCAACAAGAGTTGGAATGGTCTCGCTCGGCTGTCCGAAAAATCAGGTAGATGCCGAGCATATGCTTTTTGACCTCAAGCAGCAGGGTTTTGAGATAATCGCAGATGCGGCGCTTGCCGATGTGGTGATAGTCAATACCTGCGGCTTTATTGAGTCTGCAAAGCAGGAGGCTATCGACACGATACTGGAACTCAGCGAGCTGAAAAAGGAAGGCAGGATCAAGGCGCTGATCGCTACGGGCTGCCTTGCGGAGAGATACCGCGATGAAATGGTCAAGGAAATGCCCGAGCTTGATGCTGTCATCGGGCTTGGCTCCAATGGCAGTCTGTGCGATATAATAAGAGAGGTGCTTGCCGATAACAAGCAGGTATGCGCTTACGGCGAGAATACAGACCTTTGCCTTGACGGCGGCAGGATAATCTCAACAGAGCCGTTCAGCGCGTATATCAAAATAGCCGAGGGGTGCAGCAACTGCTGTACATACTGCGCTATCCCGTCGATCAGAGGCGCTTTCCGCAGCCGCAGGATAGAGGATATAGTTGAGGAGGCAAAATGGCTTGCTCAGAACGGCGTGACCGAGCTTGTCGTTGTCGCGCAGGATACCACCCGCTACGGTGAGGACATCTACGGCAAAAGCGAGCTGCCAAAGCTTTTGAAGGAGCTTTGCAGAATAGACGGCTTCAAGTGGATAAGAACGCTTTACTGCTACCCCGAAAGGATAACAGACGAGCTGCTGGATACGATAGCAAGCGAGGAAAAACTCGTTAAATATATTGATATGCCTTTGCAGCACTGCAACGGCGATATACTGCGCCGTATGAACCGCAGCGGCGACAGACAGTCGCTTACGCAGCTTGTGGAGCATATAAGGCAAAAAATACCCGGAGTGATACTGCGCACAACGCTTATCGTAGGCTTCCCCGGTGAGAGCGATGAACAGTTTGAGGAGCTTTGCGAGTTTGTAAAGCAGGTAAGATTTGAACGACTTGGCTGCTTTGCATTTTCTCCCGAGGAGGGTACGCCGGCATTTGATATGCCCGACCAGGTACATCTCAAAACGCGTGAAAGACGCGCCGAGATAATTATGGAGGAGCAGATGCTCATATCGGACGAATTCAATGAAAAATGCAGCGGAAAAACGCTTGAGGTCGTTTGCGAGGGCTTTGACAGATATGCCGAGTGCTACTACGGCAGAAGTGCGTATGACGCGCCCGAGATAGACGGCAAGGTGTTTTTCATGAGCGAGAAGAAGGTCGCGGTGGGCGAGTATGTGAACGTGCTTGTCGATGACACGCTCGATTATGACCTTATCGGTTCGAGAGTATAGTTTTGAAAGTGAGATAGTTTTTATATGAATCTGCCTAATAAACTGACTGTGCTGCGAGTGGTGCTGATACCGTTCTTTCTGGTATCTGTGCTGTGGTTCTTTGAGGGGCACATGATCTTCGCGCTGGTGTTTTTCGCACTTGCGTCGATAACGGACTTTCTTGACGGGCACATCGCAAGGAAAAACAACCTTGTGACGACATTCGGAAAGTTCCTTGACCCGCTTGCCGACAAGCTGCTGGTAATGACCGCGCTTATCGTGTTCGCGTTTGAAAGATGGATAGACCCTGTTGCAGTGGTGCTTATCCTTTCAAGAGAGTTTATGGTGACGGGTCTGCGGCTCGTGGTCGCAAACGAGGGCGTTGTGGTCGCAGCGGGCATATGGGGAAAGCTCAAAACAGCTTTCACGATGATAGCTTTGCTGGTGGTAATGCTTTTACAGATATTCTACCCCGATGCAAAGGGAAGCCCTGACCTTAACTGGAAAGCGCCCGTGTTCCTTGTAAACGAGGGACTTATCTGGATAGCCGTGGTACTCACGCTTATATCGGGCGGCGTTTACCTGAAGGGCTACTGGAAGTATATTGATTCAAGCAAGTAATTTAATAGGATAAATGCGTATCAGCAAGAGTAGCTTTTGTTATAATGCGTTACAGAGAGGACGGCAGCGGTGAGAGCGTCCGTGCAGGGCGTAAGTGAAGTGCGGCTGACAGCAGGGGAGCAACAACGGCGCAAAGCTCAGTATTCTCCTCCGAATAGTCTGCGTTAAAGACCAAAGAGCCGTGAAAACGGAAAAAACGAAGTGGGACCGTAGGTCGATGATGACTTGCCTTCGCAGATGACAAAGTGTCGTCTGTGGAGGCTTTTATTTTGGCTGTAAGCGAGAAAAGACAATGAACATAAACGAACTTGAAAGAAAACTAAAAGCGGCGAAAGTTCCCGCGAGCTGTTATTCCATAATGAAAGGCGGGCTTCCTAATGAGGTGTACTGCCTTGCTGCAGAAAACGGCAGATGGGTAGTTTATTACAGCGAAAGAGGAAAACGCTCGGGAGAGACTTTTTTCAAAAGCGAATCACAAGCCTGCGATTGCTTTTACAGCAAGCTGATAAAATACGCAGGAAAATAGAGGTTAGTGTTATGCACAAAAATCTGTTGTTTGACCTTGACCAGACGGTGCTTGACTTTCACGCGTCGGAGAAGATTGCTTTGGGCGTTGTTATGCGGGCGCAGGGGCAGGAGTTTTCGCAGCAGCGCTATGACGCGTTCAAGCAGATAAACAAGAGCCTTTGGCTTGAATTTGAAAAGGGTGAGATAACCAAGACCCAGCTTTTTGAGACGAGGTTTCGGTTATGCAGGGCGCTGATAGCTTTCTTGAAAGGCTGACGCGTGGCATAGCTGACGCGAGGATTTACATTGTCACCAATGGTGTGACGCGAAACGCTATGGGGCGGATAGTGTCAACGGGGCTTGACAGGTTTATCAGCGAGGTGTTCGTCAGCGAGGAGATAGGCGCGGCAAAGCCTGCGCTGGAGTTTTTTGACACGGTGGTAAGTGCGGTCGGCGGCGACAGTGAGAGCTTTCTTGTTATCGGGGACTCGCTGACGTCGGATATGCTGGGCGCGAAGAACGCGGGGCTTGCGAGCTGCTGGTTTATGCCGAGCGGTGATATTGAGCAGGCGGTAAAGGATTTTGAGATTGATTTTACGGCGGCGGATTTTGACGAGCTTTATGATGTGATAGAAAAATGGTCGGCTGAAAACGAGATTTAACGAGGTAATTCTATGGGATTTATCAAGGAAATAAGAAAAGATCTGCGCTCGATAATGGAGCGTGACCCTGCCGCAAGCAGCGCTATGGAGGTGCTGCTGACCTATTCGGGCATTCATGCGGTCATCGTACACAGGCTGTCGCATAGTCTGTATCTTCACGGGCATAAGCTGACAGCAAGGATAATTTCGCAGATAATGCGCGGTCTTACGGGTATAGAGATACACCCGGGTGCAAAGATAGGCAAGGGCTTGCTTATCGACCACGGCAGCGGTGTGGTCATCGGAGAAACGGCGGAGATAGGCGACTACTGCCTGCTGTATCAGGGCTGTACGCTCGGCGGTACGGGCAAGGATCACGGAAAGCGCCACCCGACGCTGGGCAACAATGTTATGGTGGGCGCTGGTGCGAAGATACTCGGTCCGTTCAAGGTGGGGGATAACGCCAAGATCGCCGCGAATGCGGTGGTCCTCAAGGAAGTTCCGCCAAACTCTACGGCGGTGGGCGTGCCTGCAAGGATAGTGCGGCAAAACGGAAAACGCACGCTCGATCTTGATCAGGTACACATCCCCGATCCCGTTGCACAGGAGCTTGCGCTTGAAAGAAAACGCCTTGCAAGGCTCGAAAAGCGCATAGCACAGCTTGAGGCATTACAGCAGCAAAATAACAAGGAGGAAAAGTAAAATGCAGCTATACAACACACTTTCACACAAAAAAGAGGAGTTCGTCCCAAACGTTGCAGGCAAGGTGGCTATGTACACCTGCGGACCGACAGTCTACCACTATGCGCATATCGGCAACCTGCGCAGCTATATTATGGAGGACGTGCTTGAAAAATATATGCGCTATGACGGACTTGATGTCAAGCGCGTTATGAACATCACCGATGTCGGACACCTCACCAGTGACGGCGACACGGGCGATGATAAGATGCTCAAGGGCGCAAAGAGAGAGCATAAGACGGTCATGGAGATAGCCGAGTTCTACACAAAGGCTTTCTTTGAGGACTGCGCCAAGCTGAATATAAAGACTCCCGATGTGGTACAGCCTGCAACGGGTATGATAGACGAGTTTATCAGAGTCATCGGCGTGCTTATCGACAAGGGCTACGCTTACGAGGCTGGCGGAAACATCTACTTTGATACTTCAAAGCTGAAGCAGTACTACGTTTTCGGCGATTTCAGCGAGGACGATCTTGAGGTCGGCGTGCGCGAGGGCGTAGAGGAGGATACCAACAAGCGCAACAAGGCGGATTTCGTGCTTTGGTTCACAAAGTCAAAGTTTGACGACCAGGAGCTTAAATGGGATTCTCCCTGGGGAGTCGGATACCCCGGCTGGCACATCGAATGCTCGTGCATCTCGATGAAAAACCTCGGCGAGTATCTTGATATACACTGCGGCGGTATAGACAACGCTTTCCCGCACCATACCAACGAGATAGCACAGTCAGAGGCATATCTGGGTCACAAGTGGTGCAATTTCTGGTTCCACGTTCATCACCTCAACACCGCAGGCGGCAAGATGAGCAAGTCAAAGGGCGAGTTCCTGACGGTATCGCTGCTTGAACAAAAGGGCTATGACCCGATAGTTTACAGATTTTTCTGCCTCCAGTCGCATTACAGAAAGAGCCTTGTGTTCTCCTACGAGAACCTTGACAACGCAAAGCAGGCTTATGATAAGCTCGTTGCAAGGATAGCACAGCTCAAAGCCGAGGGTGCGGGTGAGGTCGATAAGGCAAAGTTCGACGAGCTGAAAAAGGGCTTTAAGGACGCGCTTGACAACGATATCAACACCGCGCTTGGCATTACCGCGCTGTATGATGTCCTCAAGGCTGATACCAATGCCGCGACCAAGCTCGCGCTGGTAGAGGACTTTGACAGGGTGCTTTCGCTGGGGCTTACCGCACACGCCGAAAAGCTTGCAAAGCAGGACGAGCAGGAGGATATCCCCGATGATATAAAGGCGCTTGTCGAGCAAAGAGCGCAGGCGAGAAAGGCAAAGGACTTTGCAAAGGCTGATGCCCTGCGTGACGAGATAACCGCAAAGGGCTACATCATCGAGGAGACAAGACAGGGAACAAAGATCAGACGCAAATAAGCAAGGGGATAAAAATGAGCAGCAATTACAATAAGGGCAAAAACAAAACAGTGGTGCAGATATCCATACTTGCAGTGTGCTTTGTTATGATAGCCGTGATGACGATAATGTTCAGCAGCTTTTTCAAAAAGAAAAGCGGCAAGGACTATCAGAACCCCACTCTCGTGCAAAGGCAGCTGCCTGCCGATGATGCGACCGTTGCGGTGTTTGAAACGAACAAGGGCACATTCAAGGCAGTTCTGTACGAGGATAAGGCACCCGATGCCTGCAAGTATTTCAAGGAGCTTGTAAGGGATAACTATTATAACGGCACCTACGTTTTCAGCGTTGAGAAGGACGTGTACTTCCTCGGCGGCTCAAAGGCGAAAAACGGTGCAGATACCGATGACACAGACAAAAGAACTTACGAGAAAGAGATAAATGCAGACCTGTGGCCGTTCAAGGGAGCGCTTGTGTCATTCGGCGGAAAAAGCAATAAGTTTATAAGCTCGCAGGTGTCGGGCAGCAGGATAATGTTCGTCGGTACGGTTGATTTTACGGACGAGTTCAAAAAGGAGCTTGAAAGCGCATCTGACAACAAGGAGATAACCGAGGCGTTTGAGCAGATGGGCGGTGTGCCTAACTTCACCAAGCAGTATACTATCTTCGCGCAGGTGTATGACGGTATGGACGTTTACGAAAAGATCTGCGGCACGCAGCAGACCGATTCGAGCGACCCTGCTCCGTCAGAGGAGATAGTTTTTGAAAAGGTGTATCTGTCGACCTATGCACAGCATAAAAATGATGCGTTCTTCCCCGATAAAGCCGATACTTCAAAATAATGCGTATCTGCGCGGCTTTGGACGGGTACTTGACTTGTGCGCGGATTTGGTGTATAATATATAGGTTATATTATGCCTTGTAAGGAAATTGATTTGAAAGGATAAGGATAGAGAATGAGAATTCTGAAAAGACTTGCGTGCGCCGCAGTAAGCGTGGCTATGGCTGCATCAATGCTCACAGGCTGCGATAACGGCAGATACGTTATGAAGTACGGCGATACGGACGTAAATTCGGGAATATACATTTACAATATCGTAAGCGAGCTGCTCAATCAGCAGTATTCGCTGTACTACAAGGGCTCTACGGGCAGCGTGATGGATGAAAAGGTCGATGGCAAGGAAATGGCTGTTTACCTTGAAGAAAACGCTATGAAAAAGACCAAGGAGTACTGTGCTGTCACCGAAAAGTTCAAGGAGCTCAAGCTTGAGCTTACCGATGAGGACACAAAGTCGATAGCTTCATCTGCGACAAACGCATACAACGCACAGAAGGATATGTATGAGGAAATGGGCATCTCCAAGGAGTCTATCAAGCTGATGCTCAAAGAGACAAAGATGAAGGAAAAGCTTTTTGATTACTACTACGGCAGCGAGGGCAAGGAAAAGCCTTCTGACGAGGATATCGAAAAGTATGTCAACGACAACTACCTGCGTTTCAAGAGCATTACGATAGACAAGAGCACCAAGACCGACGAGGACGAAAAGAAGAAGGAGAACGAGGAAAAGAAGACTCTTGCAGAGGAGTATCTCAATAAGGCATCGTCTGCATCCTTCTCAAGCTTTGACAGCGTTATCGAGGAATACAACAAGTACGTTGAGGAAAAGAACAAGGCAGCATCGGGCAGCGACAGCAGCTCGGGCGCTGACAGCTCATCTTCATCAAGCTCGTCATCGGCTGACAGCTCGTCTTCCGCAGACAGTTCGTCAACAGCTGACAGTTCATCAACAGCAGACAGCTCGTCAAGCAAGGTCGGCGATACCGACAGCAGCTCGCAGTCCGACAGCAGCTCGCAGGCAGACAGCAGCTCACAGGCGGACAGCAGCTCGCAGGCAGACAGCGAGCATGACCACGACCATGACAGCAGCGCGGCAGAGGGCAAAACTGCTCAGAACAAGTATCCTAACGAGTCTATGATAAACTACGCGCTGTATACCGAGGAAACTCTCAAGACCGAGTCGGGCAAGGCACTTGTCAAGATAAAGGAAATGTCCGAGGGCAAGGCGGAGCTTTTCGAGAACGAGGACGGCTACCACATCATCATCAAGGGCGATGTAAAGGAAAGAACCAAGGAGTATATCAGCGAGAACCACGATAACATCGTCAAGGAAATGTTTGAAAAGACCTTTGACGAAACTATCGCAAAGTGGGCTGAGGAGCTTGATATCAAGGTAGATAACAACTCTATAAAGAGATATACCGCTAAAAAGCTGTACAATAAGTACACGGAGTTCACAAACAAGAACAATAAGACCAATCAGTAAAACAAAAGCCGCAGAGAAAAACCTCTGCGGCTGTTTTTGTGTGTGAATATCATTTATCCGGGTCAACGCCCTTTGCAAGTATGCAGTATTGCAGGTCGTACCTGCTTGTGATGGGCGCGGCTGTGTCTATCCTGAAATCCTTTGGAGTGCGGTCGGTGTTTATGGGTATCTTCATTATCATAGCCGTGCTTATCCCGTCACAGACCTTTGCCGAAAGCTCTCCGCCGAGCGATTCGCAGTATTTAGCGGCGATCGCTATGCCCAGCGATTCCTGTTCGCTGAAGCTGCGGAATGATGAAAACGGCTTTTTGCAGCTTTCAAGCTCCTGAACGGATACCCTGCCGCCGTTGTCCTCAACGCTGATAGTCAGCATATCGTCCTGCGAGGTGACGGTGAGCTTGCAGGTGCGCTCCTCTGATTCGTTGTACATATATGCGTTTATAAGCAGATTGCACACCGCCGCACGCAGTCTGTCGGCATTGGTGTAAAGGCATATGCGCGGCTTGATATCACAGCTGAATTTGCACGAGTGCTTATCGAATATCTCCGAAAGCTCCTGCGCAAGCTCTGTAAGCACCTGCGAAACACATACGGTATCGTTTGTGTAATAGCCGTTGTAGTACTTTGCAAGCTCGTTCATATTGACCGTGGCAGAAAACGTGCGCAGGATGCGGTATCTTGCCTCCTTGTCAAAGCGCAGGTAGTCAAGGTCGCCGTGTTCTACATACTTCTGCCTGTTTGCATCAAGCATGAAAATAAGCTGGGAAAGCTCGCTGCGTATGTTGCCTAAAAAATTTGATTTGTAGCGCAGATGCGCCGAACGGTCGGAAAGCAGCTCGATATCGTCACAATCGTAAAATTCGAGCACATAGCCGTCACTTCCGTTTTCGATAGGAAGTATCTCAACAGCGCGCGAAAGACCGAAACCGCCGTCATACTGCGCGGTAACAGGCGAATCTATCACCTGCGAAGAGCCGCGATCACCGAAATAGTGAAGCTTTGATGCGTCAAATAACGTTTTTTCGTCCTGCTTGTTGCACCAAAGTACGTTCATCTTGCTGTCCGTGATCATGACCGTTCGTTTGCAGTTTTGCCAGACCGAAATAAGAGCATCTATATTTTTCATCAGAACCCCCCTTATCAAAATATACATCCAAATATGTTCCTTTTACATATTATACCCGTTTTTGCGCTCTGTGTCAACACAAATGTATAGATCTGCCTAAATGTGTCAATGCGCATAAGGTCACAAAAAGTTATTATAAATTTCAGAAAAACGCTTGCAATGTTAAGCGAAATGTAGTATAATAATAAAAGAATTTTATTAGGAGGTATAACAATTATGGCAGTTAAAGTTGCAATCAATGGTTTTGGACGTATCGGACGTCTGGCATTCAGACAGATGTTCGGCGCAGAGGGCTATGATGTTGTTGCTATCAACGACCTTACCAAGCCTTCCATGCTCGCAAATCTTCTCAAGTACGACACCGCACAGGGTGGCTACTGCGGCAAGATAGGTGAGAACGTTCATACTGTTACAGCTGATGATGAGGCTAACACCATCACAGTTGACGGCAAGACACTTACTATCTACAAAGAGGCTGACGCTAACAATCTTCCTTGGGGCAAGATCGGCGTTGACGTAGTTCTTGAGTGCACAGGTTTCTACTGCTCAAAGGAGAAGTCCATGGCACACATCAACGCAGGCGCTAAGAAGGTAGTTATTTCCGCACCTGCAGGCAAGGATCTCAAGACTATCGTATTCTCTGTAAACGAGAAGACACTTACAAGCGAGGATCAGATCATTTCTGCTGCATCGTGCACAACAAACTGTCTTGCACCTATGGCAGATACACTTAACAAGTATGCTCCTATCCAGAGCGGTATCATGAGCACTATCCACGCTTACACAGGCGATCAGATGATCCTTGACGGTCCTCACAGAAAGGGCGACCTGAGAAGAGCAAGAGCAGGTGCTGCAAACATCGTTCCTAACTCCACAGGTGCTGCAAAGGCTATCGGACTTGTTATCCCAGAGCTCAACGGCAAGCTTATCGGTTCTGCACAGAGAGTTCCTGTTCCAACAGGTTCTACAACTATCCTTACAGCTGTTGTTAAGGGCAAGGACGTTACAGCAGAGGGCATCAACGCTGCTATGAAGGCTGCTGCTTCCGAGTCATTCGGCTACAACGAGGATCCTATCGTATCTTCTGACGTTATCGGCATGAAGTTCGGCTCACTGTTTGATGCCACACAGACAATGGTTAGCCAGATCGCTGATGATCTCTACGAGGTACAGGTTGTTTCCTGGTACGACAACGAGAACAGCTACACAAGCCAGATGGTTAGAACTATCAAGTACTTCGCTGAGAACTGCTAATAGTTTACCAACAAAAAAATCAAGCTCCCGAGTTATTCGGGAGCTTTTTTTGTGTGGCTGCTGTTACTTCAGCTTTTCGCCGCAGGCGTTGCAGAATCTCGCTTCGATCGGATTAGTCATGCCGCAGGTCTGGCATCTCACGCCCTGCATCTGATCAGGCATAGGCTGATTCGGCATACCGTAAGGCGCATTCGGCGGGTACGGCGGCTGCATCGGCTGTCCGTACTGCGGAGCAGAGGCGATGTCATTGCGTGGTATAATGATGCAGATGAAAAGGGCGATTATGTGTAAAAAGAATCCTAAAACAAGCCATATGTAAGGGTCGTAGCCTTTTCTCTTCATTATGACCATGCAAAGAATCGGGGAGAGCACGGCCAAAATGAGTAAAAATGGGAGCAGCGTAAAGAACAGTCCCAGATGTCTGAGTTCTTCAGCAACAAATATATTTGAACCCATAATGAATCTCCTTTGTTATGGTTTCAGAATAGTCTTTTTCCGCACTGGATACAGGTCCTGGCATCGGGCGGATTTACAATATCGCAATCGGTGCAGCGTACTCCGATCGCCATTGCTTCGGGTGTCAGTTTGAAATCAGCCGTGTCGGCAGCTTGCTCGGGTGCGGTCTGCACGGGTTTTGCTCTGTTTTTGAGCAGAAGGCAGACGAGAGTTGCGATGCAGGTGAAAAACAGACCGAAAATAAACCAGCCGTTTGAATTGGTATAGCCTTTTTTCAGGGCTATGTCCCTGCACCGAACGGCATTGCCGTAAAATATGATGACGATGCAGCCGATGATAGCCAGTGCCCCTGCTATGTAAGCAATTATCATAAATAAAATAAACGGGAAAAAGAGCGTATCCAGACCTGACATGTCATCGCCGAATATTGTAATGAACATAGTATCATCTCCTGACAAAAGTATCAATCCATCCTGCTGCCGCAAAAACGGCAATATATAGTGCCCGGTTCGTTCGGCTGACCGCAGCGGCGGCAGTGGATGCCCTGCGGATCGGGCATTGACATAACGGGCTGTCTGGTCTTGTCAGCTGAAAATCTGCACAGCATTATGCCGAAAACATTCAGAAACAGACCGACCCTATACCATTGTTTCAGGTCGTCATAGCCTTTTTTCTGCATTATATTTTTGCAGATGCTTGCTGTGAAAAAGCATGATTCAAAATATGCCAGGGGTAGTATCAGCCAGCACCATTCGTAAAAGAAATTGAACAGCGGTGAGGTGGCTTTGATTATTTGATCCAGAAAGTCAGACATTGTTTTTCTCCTTAGTTTAATTTGCAGCCGCACTTGATGCAGTACTGCGAGCTGTTTGGTGTAAGCTCAAGGCAATGAGGGCAGCGGACTGCGTTTTGCTCGTTGAGGATCGGCGGCTGATATGACTGGTCATATGGCGGCTGATATTGTTGGTCATATGGCGGCTGATATGGCTGACCGTAGGGCTGGTAAGGCTGATTCTGATACGGCGGTTGATACGGCTGTCCGTATGGTTCGTATGGCGGCTGATAGTGCGTTTCCGCTTTATTAAAGGGCTTTAAGGCGCAGATAAGCATTCCTATAATGCTAAAGAGAAATCCTAAAAAGAATCCCGTTGAGCCGTCGTACCCTTTGGTTTTCATTAAGGTTCTGCAATATAAGCCAATGGGAAAAGAAATCAGAAAATAAATCCCTAATATGGGAGCGATAAGTATATAGGATATAATGTCATAGCCGGAAGAATCACTACCGAATATTGTAAGAAACATAACAACGTCTCCTTTGATTACAAAAGGTTCCACGAACAGAAATAATTGCCTATGAACTGTGTAATATATTTTACTATAATGAAAACAAAAAGTCAAGCCCTCACACGAGGGCTTGACTTGAAGATCATACCATTTTGTTTCCGCAGCCCGAGCAGAAAATCGCACCGGGAGGGTTCATCATGCCGCAGGTCTGGCATCTCACACCCTGCATCTGATCAGGCATAGGCTGACCCGGCATACCGTAAGGCGCGTTCGGCGGGTACGGCGGCTGCATCGGCTGACCGTACTGATACGGCTGATTTGGGTACGGCGGCTGCATTGGCTGACCGTATGGATTTGCGTAAGGGTTGCCGTAAGGGTTGCCGTTTTGGAAAGGCTGATTTTTGAGGTCGGGACGGGTGATAGCGATCACAAGACCGATAATGCCGAGGAAGAAACCGCAGCAGAACCACGTTCCGAGATTCTGATAGCCCTTGCCTTTCATAATATAGCGCACCACAAAGCCCCAGACAGTTGCGGCAATAGCAACACCGATAATTGCACCGACCACAACGGCGTTTTTTTGTTCAGTAGTTATGTAATACATAAGCAGCACCCCCATTAGTTTTCAAGCTTATTCTACTATATTCACAATAAAATGTCAAGCATATGCTTGCAGGAGGATAAAACGCAACAGGTGAAAAAACAACGCCGTCAATGTTAGTTGATGGCGTTGAAATATTATGTAACTAAATATACAAGCAAGTCAAAGATTATTGAGAAAATCATTCCAGAAGAATTGATTATATGCAATAAATATAATGCACATTAGTATTGAAATAATAGGAAGGACATAATTCTGAAAAGTTGATGCCGCAGGTTTCTTTTTCACCATTGCGACAAGACCCAAAGCTGTACCAACCGCGCCGACAATAAGTATCAGGCTACGCTGAATCATAGGAATAAAAAGCATAACAATCGCACATAAAAAAGAGAACAACGCGAATAGGTTTATATTATCTCCTGATTGCCTTGATTTTTCTTTTTCAGGGGTTGACATATTATTATTGTTATTATCGTTACTGAGAGTTTGTTCTGCTCCGCACATCTTACAAATCTTCTCCCTATCGCCTACTCGTGAGCCACAGTTTCTACAAAATGCCATATACAGACCTCCGTTTCCTATTAGCGACTAATTCGCTAAAACTTTACAACTATATTTTAGCGGAATTTTCGCTAAAAGTCAAGTAGGTTTAACAAAATACTATATAATATTCTTGACGAATTTTCCAATAATGATTTGTAGAAAATGCCAAAGGAGATCAAGGATTATTATGTACAAACGTATCCGTGACCTGCGCGAAGATGCTGATATGACGCAGGTGCAGATAGCAAAGATACTCAATTGCTCGCAGCGTGTTTACAGTAACTACGAGCGCGGCGATATTGATATCCCCACAGAGATACTTATCAAGCTTGCAAATTTTCACGATGTTTCGGTTGACTACATTCTTGGGCGCACAAACAAAAGAGAACTCAATAAATAGGCTGCAACGCGTTATGTTACACGTTTTGCAGTCTTTTTTTGTTTTAACACCCACAGCAGCGCAGGCATAGATTGTAGTATGCAGGTGTGGGATACTGTCTGAAAAACTGTACACCTGCAAAACTATCTGAAAGGGCTGCTTTGATGAACGGTTTTATTTACGCACTCGGCGGTACGGGCTTTACATTCGCTATGACGGTGCTGGGCGCGGGTGTTGTGTTTTTCTTCAGATCTGATTCGCACTCTGACAAGGCGCAAAGTGCGTTTCTCGGGTTTGCATCGGGGGTGATGATAGCTGCATCGGTGTGGTCGCTGCTTATCCCCGCAATAGAGGAGGCCGAAAGGCTTGGAAGAGTCGGCTGGGTGCCTGCTGCATTCGGCTTTATGCTGGGTGTGCTGTTCCTTATGGCGCTTGACAGGCTGCTGCCGTATTTTCACCCCGAACCCGACAGGGAAGAGGGCGTTAAGCGCGGTCTGAAGCGCACATCAATGCTTATTTTTGCGATAACTCTGCACAACATTCCCGAGGGTATGGCGGTAGGACTTGCGTTTGCACTTGCTGCAAAAAACGAGAGCAGCGTGCTGCTTGCATCGGCAGTCGCGCTCGCGGTCGGAATGGGTATACAGAACTTTCCCGAGGGTGCGGCGATAGCTCTGCCTATCCGCCAGTCGGGACGCTCGCGCAAAAGAGCTTTTCTGTGCGGCGCGGCATCGGGCGTTGTCGAGCCTGTTTTCGGACTTGTGACGGTGCTTATCGCAGGTACGGTGCAGGTGCTTTTGCCGTGGCTGCTTGCTTTCGCGGCGGGCGCGATGCTGTACGTTGTGGTCGAGGAGCTTATCCCCGAGGCGCACCTTGGGAACTCGCACATCGGGACGCTCGGCGTGATGATAGGCTTTATCATTATGATGACGCTTGATGTTGCTCTCTGAAAGAGATGTCCAAAACGAGAGTCGGGAGATAGTCTGACAGCATTGATAACAAAAGCACGCGGACACGGATTGACAAAACTGTGCACAATGCACAAAAATCTTTGCAAATATAATGTGAATTATCTATTGATAAATTAGCGAAAATTTGTTATAATGTATAAGGCGGACTATGCGAATAATTTTATCCGCCGCGAAAGGATGTTAATAATTATGTGGGCTTACGAAAGCGTATTTTATCAGATCTATCCCCTCGGCTTCTGCGGAGCGCCGTTTGAGAATGACGGTGTACAGGAGCATAGGATAACAAAGGTGTCGCAGTGGACGGAACATTTTAAAAAGCTGGGCATAAATGCTATCTACTTCTCACCCGTGTTTGAGTCTGATACACACGGCTACAATACAAGGGATTTCCGAAAGATAGACTGCCGCCTTGGCACCAATGAGGACTTTGCAAAGGTGTGCAGCGATCTGCACGAGGCAGGCATCAAGGTCGTTCTTGACGGCGTGTTCAACCACGTCGGCAGAGGCTTCTGGGCGTTTCAGGACGTGCTGAAAAACCGCGAATCCTCGCCGTATAAGGACTGGTTCTATATCAACTTCGGCGGAAATTCAAACTACAATGACGGCTTGTGGTACGAGGGCTGGGAGGGTCACTTTGACCTTGTAAAGCTCAATCTGAACAATCCGCAGGTCGTTGACCATATTCTTGAGTGCATCACGCAGTGGGTGAAGGAGTTTGACATCGACGGACTGCGCCTTGACGTTGCATACTGCCTTGACAGAAACTTTTTGAAGCGCCTGCGCCAGCACTGTGACTGGGTCAAGCCCGATTTCTTCCTTGTGGGCGAGATAATCCACGGCGACTACAAGCAGATAGTCAACCCCGAAATGCTGCACTCCTGCACGAACTACGAGTGCTACAAGGGAATGTACTCAAGCTTCAACTCGATGAATATGTTTGAGATATGCCACTCGCTCAAGAATATGTTCGGCCCCGAGGACTGGTGCCGCTGCAAGGGTATGACGCTGCTCAATTTTGTCGATAACCACGATGTTTCAAGGGTCGCAAGCGTGCTGACCAACCCCGCGCATCTGCCGCTTATCTACGGGCTGCTGTTTGCGATAAAGGGCATACCCTGCATCTACTACGGCTCTGAATGGGGAGCAAAGGCTGATAAGAAGGACGGCGATCCTGCTTTGAGAGCCTGCTTTGAAAAGCCCGAATGGAACGAGCTTACCGACCTTATCGCTAAGCTGAGCAAGATACGCCGCAGCAGCAAAGCGCTTGCCTACGGCGATATCTCTGTGCCCGTGCTGACAAACAAACAGTGCATCATACAAAGAAAGTTCGAGGACGAGCGTGTGCTTATCGCGATAAATGCCGATGAAAACCCGTACACCGCACACTTTGATGCAGGCTGCGGTCAGGCGACGGAGCTTATCACGGGCGAGCTGCACGATTTCGGCGGCGGCAGTGAGCTCAAACCGTACAGCGTAGAGTTCTGGAAAATGGAGAAATGACGAGGTGATCTCACTTTGGAGACGATAATTCTTGAGGAGGGCTTCACAGCATCAGCCCTCCCCGAAAACATAATCGAAAAGATAAGCGGCAAGTCCTACCGTGAAAATCACGATATAGGACTTGACGAGCTTGCGTATCTGCAAATGCTGTTTGTGGACTTCCACGGCAGCACGCAGCGCGGCGAGATGATAGTGCATTACTCGCTTGCAAAGGAGGTGCTGGAGATTTTCAGAGAGCTGTACAAGGCTGGCTATCAGATAGAAAAAATGCGCCTTGTTGACGAGTACGATGCCGATGATGAAAGGTCAATGGCGGATAATAATTCCTCCGCGTTCAACTACCGCGTGGTCGCTGATACGGATATGATCTCAATGCACGGCTACGGGCGCGCGATAGACATCAATCCGTTGAACAATCCCTACATAGTGGGCAGCAAGATAATGCCCGCAAATGCAGTGAAATTCGCAGACAGAAGCAAGAATTTCCCGCACAAGATAGATCATAACGACCTTTGCTATAAGCTTTTCAAGCAGCGCGGCTGGACGTGGGGCGGCGACTGGAAAACGCAGAAGGACTACCAGCATTTTTACAAAACTTAAAGACTTCTTAATAAAGCCCGTGTTATAATTTTTATGTAAACGATACAAACAAGTACAAAAAAACGGACAGTATTAAGGAGGACAAAAAATGGGGAAGTATGCTTTTACGGTCGTAGTGCCTGCGCATAACGAGGAAAAGTACGTTGTGCGGTGCATAAATTCGATAAAAAAGGCGGCAAGGGTATTGGGCAAGCCTGTCGAGATAATCATCGTGTGCAACCGCTGCACTGATAATACGCAGCAGCTTGCCGAGAAAAACGGCGCAAGGGTGATACTCAACGAGGAGCGCTGCATCGCGGCAGTGCGCAACGCAGGTATAAAGGCTGCGCGCGGAAAGTACATAATGACTATCGACTGCGACAACCGTATGACCAAGGGCACGATAAAAGAGGCATACTGCCTGCTCAGAAGCGGAAAATTCATCGGAGGCGGCGCGCCCATTCGGTTTGAGAGATACTCATTTCCGCTGTATATGAACGACTACATCTGCCGCGTGGGATTTGGTCTGACGGGGCTGTACTGCGGCATCTTCTGGGCAGAAAAATCGACCTTTGAGGCTGTCGGCGGCTTTGCTGACAAGCGTGCGATGGAGGACATTCAGACCGCGAAGAACCTCAAAGCGTTCGGCAAAAAGCTGGGCAAAAAATACGGCTGCCTGCAAAACAATTACCTTGTTAATTCCACGCGCAAGTGGGACGATATGGGCGACTGGCTGTACATAAAGCTGATGCTGGAAAATGCGGGTACGCTCGCAAAGGCAGCGCTTGGCGACTGCGAGGAGTATGACAGGCTGATCGACAAGATGTTTTATGACTACAACGGGTGAGCAAGATGATATCAGATGAGCAACTGTACAGTTTTTGGGACAGCAAAGAACAGGCGGAGATGATCACCTGCGGCGCTGTGTATCCCGAGTCGGTAATGCAGGGGTACCAGCAGGGCGAGCAAATTACGCTTTCGGGGTGCAGGATAGTCAGGCATAACTGCGGGTTTGCGTTTATCTTTGGCATACCGACCGCGCGCAATCTGGAGCAGATAATTTTTCTGATGCACACAGCAAGGGAAAAAGGCGAGCGCTTTGTGCTGTTTTGTGAAAACGAACGCTTGGGCAGGTATTTTGAAATGAACAGCGGCGTAAAGGTCGAGAAAAGATACTTTTTTGAGCTTGCGCAGCAAAGCCCCAGCGTCACCGCCTTGCCGCAGGGCTTTGTAATTAAGCCGATAGAAGCCTCTATCCTGCCGCGCCTTGACGGGCGTATAAAGCCTTCGTTCTCGTGGGAAAGCGATGAGAGCTTTCTGCAAAAGGGCGTGGGCTTTTGCGCTATGTACGGGGATACACCTGCGGCGTGGGCGTTCTCTGCGGCGGTGAGCGACCGCGAGATAGATATCGGAGTTGAAACGCTTGAAAGCTTCCGCGGCAAAGGACTTGCTGCTGCAGTCGCAGAAAAAATGGCGGCTTATGTACTGTCGATCGGCAAAAAGCCTGTGTGGGCGTGTCATGCAGATAATATTGCCTCGCAGAAAACTGCCGCAAGGGCAGGCTTTGTTAAGGTGCGCGAGTGCAGGACGATAAGACTTGAAGTGTGATGTAATGATGCACAAAAACAGACTTGGGAATTGTAGAAAGGTACAAAAGTTTCTTCTTGGTGCAGGATTATCGTGGTTTCAAACGTATACCATATAGAGGCAGAAAGACTGCTTCGGGCTGTGAAAACAAAAGGAGAAAACGATGAAAAGAATAATTCTGACAGCACTCCTGCTTCTGACTTTGATGCTTTGCGCGTGCAGCAAAACCAACAGGCTGACCGAGAGCCAGACTGAAAAAACTACAACAAAGCAGACAAGTCTTACGATAGCCTCGCAGGCAACAACTCCCACAACCCCTGCCACAACGGCGGCGACAACGCAAAAGACGGAGTTTACCTCAAAGGATAGTTATCACACCGAGCTTGAGGGAAAGAACGAGATACTTGGATTTTGCAAATATATCACAGAAAAGTGGGCGGCGGTATACAGCGGCGGTGCAGATTTTGATTTTACGCCCTACTGCCGATACAGTGAGCTTGCAAAGTATCTTGACTTCACGGCAAAGCACAGCGAAAAATCGAGCACACTCGGTAATGAACCGTCGGTTGATATCTGGGAACTGTCATATTGGGAAGCATCAGATGCGGTAAAGACAAAAACGCTTACAAGCATCGGGGACGAGTATTATTTCATCTATTTCATCGTGCAGACAGTTGACGGCAAGCTGATGCTGAGCGATATGATGTTTGAAAGTATGGACGCGATAGACCTGAGCATCAGAGCAGAGCAGATGCATTTGCTTGATGCGAAATACTGGGCGAAGCAGGGACGGTACGACGAGCTTGTAAAGGCGTTTGAAAAGGATCAGACCAGATTTGATGTGAGCGATAAAAATACGCTGACAGATGCCGATGAAGAAAAGATCGGCGAGTTCAGCCGATATATAGCTGACAGCTGGGCGAATTATAACTGCGTTGATATGAACGATTCATTTTTCAGGTACTTCAGATACGATGATATGATAGTCTATTGCAAGCAGACTTCCGAATATTATGCTGTTGACGGCGGGCAGTATTTCTATCCCGATCAGGCAGATCTGAAGATAGAAAGCATCAAGCTCAGCGGTGCTTATGCGACCGTGACGGGAACGTATCCGAATTATCTAAGACAGCATGTCAAGCTCGTTTTTATTGTGCAGAATGTCGGCGGAAAGCTGAAACTCAACGATCTTATATGCGCGCAGAAGGAATTGCCCGACCAGCAATTCAGACCGCAGATCGTCAACGATCCCAAGCCTGATTACTGGGCGCAGAAGGGAAATCTTGAACAGATCGAAAAGAAAATACCTGGAATGGTCGGTTAACTGTGTAAAAAAACGGACTGCAAATCAATGCAGTCCGTTGTGTTTTTTAGAAATTTATCGTTCTCGGCGGTGCGGTGAATGACGAGAAAGTTGCAGTCGCGTTCTTGAAATAAAGCACCTGCGTATTGTCATCATCAGCTGAGTACATACCTTTAAGTTCGGGGTAGTTATCGAGCATATGTACCTTTGCCTCGCGTCTGTCATCGCTTACAAGCTCGCCCGAAACTCTCAGCCAGGTGCCGTCCTTGAACGCGCATATCTCTGCTTTCGGGTTCGCCGCAAGCTGCTTTGAAACGTCCTTTGACTTGCCTGTTTGAATGTACAGCTTGTCCTCGAAGATGTCCACCGTGCCGAAAGGTCTTACCCTTGGCTGGTCGCCCTCAACTGTTGCGAGGTAGTAGGTGCCCGCGCTTTTCAGAAAATCAAAAACTTCTTTCAATGTTATCCCTCCTGTGATGTTTTTTCTGCTGATATTATTATGCCACACCTGCGTGCGAATGTCAATATCGCGCAGGGGAGAGTGATGCATTTTTACGTCGCGATTTCCTTTATTCGTCCGAGATACTGTCCGATCATCTGCTTTACCTTTTCGGGTGGATCGGTAAAGCCGCGGTGTACCCACAGCGAGATAACGTTCCACATCGCGCCTGCATTGAACGCCATCAGATACCCTGCATCAAGCCCCTCAAACAGCTTTTTAAACGGGTTCTCATCTTTTATTGCTTTGTGATACAGTTCGGGTACTACCCCGTTCATGCACTGCAGCGGCAGGTGCAGCATCGAGTTTTTGTCCAGCAGCATCAGCAGCTCTCTGTGTCTGTCGGCAAAAGCGAAAATCGTTGTCAGCGTATCAGCGCGCGCGTTGTTGATGACATCAAAATAGCTTTGCAGTATGCCGCGTATGTGCGACATAAGCACGTCGTCCTTTGACTCAAAATTGCGGTAGAAGGTCTTGTGCGCGAGCTTTGACTCAAGCACTATCTGCTTGACGGTTATCTCGCTGTACGGGTGCTTTTTCATAAGCGTGATAAGCGCCTCGGTTATCTCCTTTTTTGAGCGTATCGCTGACGGGTTGTTTGATTCTGTCATTGCCGTGTCCTCCTTGTTTTCTTTCTGTAAGCATTATATCACAAACTCACAAAAGATACAAGTGTGTCACTTGCAAAAAGTCACTGCAGCGAGATGCTGTACATATCCGCAACGGCTATCTTTGTGCCGTCGGTAAAGACCAGCGCGTTGCTTTCGCCGTCGTAGATGCGCACCATGCCCGTCTTGCTGACGTACATACCGCCCTGCTTGCGCGCATCGGGGACAAAGTATGTCACGGTCACCTCCGCCAGCTCGTTTGAAAGCAGGTCAAGCACACTGCCAAGACTGTCGTTGAGTGCGTTCACCTCGTCCTCGGTAAGCTCTATCCTGTTTTCGACCAGCCTTGCCGTTTCGTTGACGGCTTCGTCATAGCCCACCAGTGCCGCAAACGGCGAGAACTGCGCCGCCCTGTCGCTTGCACTCATCTGCGGAAGGTCCGCATACTGCGGTCTGGATATGTTCATTATTTCATTGTATCGTTCAAGCATCGTTTTATCACCTCACGCCTTGTGTCCGCCTATCTGTCGGTTGCGCTCGCGTGCCGTACCGCCCTGAAGATAGTTCTTGCCCTTTAGCACCGCATTCTTTCCGAAGCGGTGTTTTATTTTCAGCATTGCCTGCTGAAGTGCGCGCTCCTTTTCAAGCGCCGTGTCGTTTTGCTGCACGCAGGGTGAGTCAAACAGACTCAGCTGTTCAAACTCCTCGGCCTGCGGGATATCCCTTTCCAGAATGACACCGCACACGACCAGCGTGAGCCGCCGCACGAGCAGGCTGACATCGGTGATGCGGTCAAAAAGCTGCATCACCGCATCAGTGATCCTGCGCGTTGACGATGTGTAGCGCGCAAGATTTATCGTGCCGTGTGCGTGCTTTGGAACGGCTCTGCCGTAGTGGTCGATAGTCACCTCGCCCGTGTAATGCCCGTCGGCAAGGCTCTGCCTGTCGTAGTTCACCGTCAGCACTATCTGCTTTGTCACAAGCCCCTTGTCAACAAGGTCGAGCGAGAGCATATCCGCCATTTCCCACAGGATAAGCCTTGTGCGCTCAAAGCTGCACGGCTCTGAAAGCACCTGCCCCGAGGTGATGCTGTTGCTTTGCGGACGGTACGCCTTAACGTCTGCGATAGTTGTCGGCTCTATTCCCCACGCGTGATCTATAAGCAGCTCGGCATTTTTGCCAAGCGCCTTGTAGATGCTCTTTATAAGGTAGTGGTCGAGCGAGTGCTGTGCGATGTCGCCCATAGTGCGTATCCCCAGCTTTTCAAGCCGCCGTGCCGTGCCTGCGCCCACCCTCCAGAAATCCGTGATAGGCGTGTGCGCCCACAGCTTTTGCCGATAGCTCTGCTCGTCAAGCTCGGCGATGCGAACGCCGTCCTTATCGGCAGGGATGTGCTTTGCGACAATGTCCATAGCGATCTTTGCAAGGAACATATTCGTGCCGATGCCTGCCGTTGCGGTTATGCCCGTGCGCGAAAGAACGTCCTGTATCAGCATCCGCGCGAAGCCGTGCGCGTCGGTGTGATAGGTCACAAGGTAGCCTGTTGCGTCTATAAACACCTCGTCCACCGAGTAGGCAAAGATGTCCTCGGGCGCGACGTATTTCAGATAGATGCCGTATATCTGCGCGCTGACCGCCATATATTTCGCCATCTGCGGCGGCGCGGTAATGTAGTCAAGCTCAAGCGAGGGATCCTTTGCAAGCTCGGAAAAAATACTGCTCTTTCCCGAAAACTCCCTGTGCACAGCCTTCAGCCTGCGCTGTGCGTTCACCTCGCCCACGCGCTGTATTACCTCAAAAAGCCTTGCCCTGCCCGAAATGCCAAAGCTTTTCAGCGACGGAGTCACCGCAAGGCAGATCGTCTTTTCGGTGCGCGATGCATCGGCAACGACAAGGTTGGTATCAAGCGGATCAAGCCCGCGCTCAACGCACTCAACACTTGCGTAGAATGATTTGAGATCTATCGCAATATATGTTCTGCCCACGGACTGTCCCTCCTTTTCTGCTCTCGCACATTTGTTCGTTTTTGTTATTATACCACACGAACAAATGTTTGTCAAGGCATTTTTTTGGACAGTTAAATTTTCTTTCACACAGCTTGCAGGCACAAAAAAACGGGACTGAAGATCAGCCCCGCTTTTTATAATTCTCATTATGATATCAGCCCCTTGGTCAAATAAAGTGCCTGCTGCCGTCAGGTATCGGATCTATTTGCTGCACCGGGCAGCAGGAGCGTGAAACAAACACCCCTTTGCGTATTTTTGATGTCACAGCTCATACCGTGCATATCAAGGATATTCCTGACTATGTAAAGTCCCAGACCGCTGCCGCCTGTTGCCCTGTTTCTTGATTTATCTGCGCGGTAAAAGGGCGCAAACAGATGCTCGATATCCTCTTTTGGAACAGCCGTATCGGTGTTGGTAACTGCAAGTGCATCTTTGCCGTTTTGCTCTTCAAGCTCAATAAACACCTGCGCGCCGCTCGGAGAGTGGAAAACTGCATTGCCGATGATATTTGAGATCGCCTTGCACCACAGCTCCTTATCAACTGTAAGGGTGATATCACGCGCTATCTGCTGATGTATGCAGATGCCCTTTTCATCGGCAAGCGGCATTATGTCCTGCACGGTATCATCTATCGTCTGCACAAGCGATACCTCGCAAAGCCTGCTGCTTATATCCACATTTTCAGTCTTTGTTATCAGTATGATCTCCTTTACGAGCTTTTCGATATCCTGCGCTGAATCATAAGCCAACGGAAGATATTTATCGTGATCCTTGTAATCTCCGTAGCCGAGCATCATATTTTCAAGCCTGCCCTTGAGCACGGTCAGCGGTGTTTTCAGGGGGTACCGCGGTTATGACGTTCAGCAGCAGCTTTACAACAATTATGTTGCCAGAGACGGAAAGGAGGCGGCAGATACCTATTCGGCGCGCCCCGGTCACAGCGAGCACCAGACAGGGCTTGCGATAGATGTGAACGAACCCAGCAGCGATTTTGACGGGACTGCCGAAGCAAAATGGCTGGCGGCGCATTGTAACGACTACGGATTTATTATCCGCTACAAGCCGGGCAAGGAGGCCTCGACAGGCTATATGGCGGAGTCCTGGCATATAAGATACCTTGGCGACCCCGAGCTTTGCAGAAAGATAGAGGCAAGCGGTCAGAGCCTTGAGGAGTATCTCGGGATAACCAGCAGGTACGCACAGTAACACAAGCAGAAAAAAGAGCTTTGCACAGCCTTTTGGTGTGCCAAGCTCTCTTTTTGCTTTGCAGCAGCAGACGCATCGACACATAGCATCTGTTCTGTGCCGCAATGAATGCTTTGGCACAGAGGCTGCAAATGTGAGCTTAACACGCATCTGTGAGTTTTTTTGTTTATCGGTATATCATCACGCTGCTTTAGCTATCTTATGAGCAAGTTCATCAGAAACTGCTGCCGTGCCGCCGTGGACATATACCTTTATAGCAGCCCTTTTGGCGAGATAATCACTCTGCTCCTCGATCAGATCATCTGATACGAGAAGTATCGGCGCACCCTTTTGTGCTGCGAGCACTCCTCCTGCAAGTGCATCCGGGAAATCCTTACCCGTTGCAGTGCAGATGCTGTTGCTTGTGAGGACATCTGCAAACGTATAATTGACCGCAAGATTTGTGAGGTATCTGTTCCTGCCTGCTACTCTTGTCAAGGTTTCGTTTGTTTTAAGACCTGTCGCATCGGCTGCATTTTGCATCACAGCGTCGGAGATAACTCCGTCACCGCCGATAACATAGGCATTTTTCACGCTGCCCTTGACAGAGTCAAGATACTGCTGTGTCGCCGCATCTATCCTGCCGTTTGTCGGAAGATAGAGTACAGGTGCGTTCTTACGGGCTGCGACGGTGCTTACAGACAAAGCATCGGGATAATCGCCTGCGTATACAAAGAACACTTCTGCCGGCTTATCATTGACCCTCTTTGCTATCTCGGCAGCGGTACCGAATCTTGTCGTGCCTGCGATACGCTCGGTAGTGATGTCGTTATCCCGCAGTATGCTTTCTACCTGCACGCTGACTGCGCCCGTACCGCCGAGTATAACAGCTTTCTTTGCGCCGAGCTTTTCTATAGCGTTGGTCGTTTCTCTCGGGATGGAATCCTTTGCTGTCAGCAGGATAGGCGCATCAAGCTTATCTGCAAGTGCAGCGCCTGCGAGCGCATCGGCAAATGTCTGTGCATTTGCAAGCACAACGGTCTGAGTGCCATCGGGGTATGCTTTCTTTGCTGTCTCGGCTGCTGTGCCGTATCTGTTCGTACCTGCGGCGCGAATGAAGGGCTCGTAGTTCAGACCAAAGCCGCAGGGGAATAGTATCTTATCGGTGTAATGTGATCCCTCGTCCACTGCAAACGCATCAACGGGCAGCTTGCCTGTGGGGGCGCTTCCGCCAAAAATGGTTATAAGACCTGCGGGATAGTTTACGCCGTATGCGGTGTTTTCTTTTCCGTCAACGGGAAGCTCTGCCATGCCGTTTGCATTGTACACGGCAACTATCGCATCTGCGGCGGTAAAGCGTGCAACGTCGTAGGGTATATTTGCGCTGATGTAAATGACCTTTTTGCCGTTTTTATGTGCAAGCTCTATCATATCATCACAGAATACCGCCTGCCAGCCGCGAGTATCGTTTTTGTCAATATTAGCTGCGCGGTACATTTCAAGCGAAACGATGACCACATCGCAGTCTTTTACAGTTTCCTCGTATTCAGATGCCTTGTGATCCTGATAGCAGTTGCATACAGCGCTGACATTTTCGGATATAGTGCCGTCCTTTTTCAGCCTTGTAAGCGCAAACTCCATTGTGTTCTTTACATTATCATACGGGTAGAAATAAGCTGCCTTGCCGTCTGCACCAAGGTCAAGCGGCAGAAGGTCGTTATCGTTTTTAACGAGTGTCACAGCCTTTTCAGCGACCTCAAGTGCTGTTTCTCTGTGCTCGTCACAGCCAACTATCTTCAATGCTTTTTCAGCATCTGCGGGAGTAAAGTCAAGTATGCCTCTTTGCTTTTTCAGGGTAAGTATCCTTGTTACTGCATCGTTGACAGTTTTCTCTTTGATAGTACCGTCTGTTACCTTTTCGGTGATCGCCTCGATATATTCCTCAAGCTCGGCGATGCTTTTTTCAGTATTGATAGTCATAGGCTCGAGTATAATATCAACGCCTGCATTTATTGCAAGCACAGCGGCATCTACAGGGTCAAAGTGAGACGCTATCGCATTCATTACCATTGAGTCGGTGATGACCACGCCGCTGAACTTATAATCGTTTCGGAGAATATCGGTAACGACCTTCTTTGAAAGCGTGGCAGGCAGTATTATGGGCTTGCCGTCAAGCTTTGAGATGTAGGTCTGTGTCTCGATTTTTGGGAACTGGATATGTGCTGTCATTACCATATCGGAATTGAGCGCATTGACGGCGTACGGCGCAAGCTCTGTCTTTTTCAGCTCGTCATATGTCTTGTCTATAAGCGGCAGCCCCGTGTGACTGTCAACATTAGTATCACCGTGACCCGGGAAATGCTTGCTGGTCGTGATAACGCCCTCATCTTTAAGCCCTGCTATATACCCTGCACCAAGGCTGCTGACTATATCGGCATCCGAGGAGAACGAACGGATATTGATAACGGGATTTGAAGGATTACAGTTTACGTCAAGCACGGGAGCAAAGTTGGTGTTTATGCCCACTGCTTTAAGCTCGCTGCCGATGATCTCGGCATTTTTCCTTGCAAGCTCGGGATCGTTCGCAGCACCCAGCGCCATATTGCCGCAGGTCGGTGTACCTGTCGTAAGGCGGTAGATAGAGCCGCCCTCCTGATCGGCAGCGATCATCATAGGTATACCGCATTCGCTGTCCATCGCAGCTTGCTGTATCTCATTGTTGAGTGCAACGGTCTGTGCGGTGTCGTGGATATTTGGTGCAAAAAGGCACACGCCGCTGAAGTTATGCTCCTGTATGAGCTTTTTCTGTGCGTCATTCAGTGTTGTAACATTTACATTGCTGCTGCCGTTTTGTATCCACGGACGAAGCGTTATCATCACCATCTGCTCGATCTTCTGCTGTACAGTCATTTCAGCGATCATTTCAGAAACGGTCTTTTCTTTAGCGCTGCTATCCTGCTCGGCAAATGCTGTTATCCCTGCTGATGACAGCAGCATTGCCGCCGCGCTGAACAGGGAAACTATCCTACCTGCTTTTTTCATCAAATCATCTCCTGCAAATATTTAACAAACTATATCAATGTTTATAGTATAACACAAATTAACACGGTTGTCAATACAACACAGATCTCGGTTGTTGGATCTTGCAAGCCCGATCTTTCGGTTTTTTACAATAGTATACCGCAAAAGAGAGCTTTGCACAGCCTTTTATGAAACCGCATAAAACATTTGCTGAAGCAAGACAGCTCATTGATGATTATATCTATTTCTACAATCATCAGCGTATTCAATTCAAAACAAAACTGACTCCGCTTGAATTGCGAAGCCGGTTCATTGCTTGATTTAATTTCCCATAGGGGCTTTTTGTGTTGTACGCACAATGCGGTGCGGTTCACACCGCCGCGCAGCTTTTTTATTTTGTTGTTTTCTTTTTTTGTACGAATAATTTTACTTGCTTGGCAAATCATATAAATACAAAAATCGACCAGAAAGGAATAAAATATATGAAAGCAACAGGAATTGTCCGCCGTATTGACGACCTGGGCAGAGTAGTTATACCAAAGGAAATAAGAAGAACTATGCGTATCCGCGAGGGCGACCCGTCACTGACAGTGTTGACACAAGAGCATCGATTCTACGCTGCAATGAGTGCTCTGGCACAGAGACTACATATTTAATCAAACGCAAAATTGGAATGTCTTTGTATGAATGAGTCTATATTGATTTATAAGTATGCAGAGTTATATTTTCAACAAGAAAAAGACATTAGGCACTTAGATAGTATATGTCGGAGCTAAGATCTTATATGGGTGAGCGTAGTATAAAAATGCTGAAGTGATAAATCGCCGCTGAATTTTGGTTCGGCGGCGATTTATTGACATGTGTATTTAATTCTTAAATAAAGCTCTTGCCAATGGTAAACAAAGGTATCTGTAATAAAGGCATTAATCACAGTGTCAGTTGTTTTATATCTGCATATTTTTTTATCATATCATCAGTGGATGAGTATCTTATGCTTGGTGTGCAGGCTATATCATAAGGCAGCTTGTATTTTAGCACTGTCAAATCTTTTACAGTCTCGGAATTGGTGATGAAAAAGGGAGAATCCACCTCGTCAAAAATAAAGAAGTTTCCTTGAATGGTAGAACAATTGCTGCAATGATTTGCTATATAGCTTGCCTGCACAGTTTTAGAGTAATCAGTTCTTACGCCGTAATTTTTGGACAGGTAATCAAGCAATTCGACGGGCAGCTCTGGAAAGGTAGGACAAATATGTATGTCTTCATTATTAAAACTATAATTTCTCTTGCCTGATCTTTCATCTTCTATAGAAAAGAACTGATCAATACCTATACCAACAACAGGAGTCTGTTTGTGACATCTAAAGCATTTCATCATTCCGACGATTACATAAATGCGGTCACAGATAATGGTATTATGTTTTTTTCTAGCTATCCACTTATCGAACTTATGGTAATCCTTCTCTGAAAAAACATACCACTTTTTAATATCTGCATTCCAGCGTGCCCCAAGTGCTTTAGCCTCATCTTTTTCTTCATATGGAACGTTTAATAAAAGCATATTTTACCTCACTTTATAAAACTATCAGCATCATCTTAAAACGCTATTTTTTTCTGTTCTTTGGTTGCAGTGATCGTTTTCACATGCGAACGTGGTCCTTTCCGCATTGGAAATACGTTCTTTTTTTACTCGAAACTACTTAATAGTTAAGACCTTTGTTTATCTCATTTATCCATGATGGATCATCACTTTCAAAATGCTCAAGGAATTTAATGAAATTTGTGCTGCCGGTAATATCGTAGCTTTTATTTGATTCATTCAGTAATTCTTTTTTCATTTGATAATAATTTTCTTTCGTAATTTTTTGACAAATAGAACGAATCTGTTTTTTTGCAGCTTTATAATTGTTCACGTTGGTCAGTTTTTCTATTAGTCTTGCATTTTGAGATTTGCTTTGCGTTTTTAGCTTTGCTTTTTCTGAAAAATGAGCTAAAACGATCCTCATTGTACAAGGGTTTGCGAAAATAACAATTCTATTAAATGCGGAATCACCGCCATATATGTTTTGGAGCTTTTTCTTTATGTTCAAGTATTCCTCGTGAGGCGGTTTGTCCGTATCACAAAAAATCAAGACTACAGAACTGCTGGATTCATTGCTTACAATAGAGTCATACTTTGAAACAATTCGGCTTGCACTTTTTGCATTTACTGCTTTAAAATCATATATTTCGCTATTCCAGACGTTTAATGAAATGAGTTTGTCAATATATCCTTTATCTTCTTGCCCTTCACAAATGAATATAACTCGCTGTTTGAATTTTGGAACTTTGTTATTGCACATCGCTTTCATCTCCTTCATCATCTATTAGGGAGAGAAAATCAATATCTTCCTTTCTTTCGTTGCTCTCTTTTTCAAACTCTTCATCCGTCAGAACATCAAAGAGATCGGGATATGGAAGGGCACCAAAAACACCTTGCTTATATTTTTCAACAAGGTCGCTTGTTTCTCTAACACCGTAATCATCAGAAGTAAATTCTGCAAGAGAATATAAATATGCACCTTCCACGTCCTTGTGCGCAAACCATATCTGCTCCTTACGGAATAGTCGTTTGCAATCTAGGAGAGAAATATCGTGAACAGTTGCAATAAGCTGTGCTGTATTATTCAATTCATTATTGAATAGTGATATTATTGCTCTCAATAGTTTAAAATGTAGACTGCTGTCAAGCTCATCTACAACAAGAACCTTGCCGTTTTTCAATGCATCTATAACATAGCTTGATATAGCTGTCATTTTTTTTGTTCCTTCAGAATCAAAAAGAACGCTGGGAACATAATTTCCTTTATATATTGAGCATAAATGCAACTGCTCGTTTATAGAGGCGGGGAGTTCAGAAGGCATACGATTCTGAATAATTGAATCATCAGGTGTGTCTACAGATATTTTGACCTGCTCGTCACTAAGAAAAACAATATCATCTAGGTATAAATCCGCGCATCTGATGAATTCTGAAATTTTGTTTTGCTTCGTTTCAGACTTTTTCATCATTTCAATAGTTTTTTGTATGCTCAAGTGGTTCATATCAATGATCTCTATGCTCTGAGCAAAGGAAATAAAAGGCCTTTTTATTTCAGACATTATGGCTGCTTGTTGTTCATCTATAAGATGAATCATTAAACAACCATATGAAGACAAAGCCAATGCAGCAGATAACTTGTCTGTATCTCTTTTGAAAAACTGTGTGTTTAAAAAAACGGTACCTGCTTTATTGTCACCGCCTCGGCTCATTATAATTGTTTCTTTAGTTGACCTCTTAGTTAAGATCGAATATTCTTCTGAAGATAGCCTATCATTCTTTGTATCATATTTTATTTTTAGCTTGTAGACTTTATTATCATATCCGAATACCAGTTCAAAAGAACTTAATGGATCATTAGAAAACATATTTCTTTCTAAATAATAGGGACGCTCATTTAGTATAATTCTCTTAATTGCATTGATACATTTTATTAGATTCGTTTTTCCAACGTTATTTGGTCCCATTACCACCGCGGATTTGACAACATATTCATCGCTGATTTGCAGAAGATTAGATTTGAATCTTTTGCTTCTCATATCAGCAACCAATGAAAAGTCAGTCTCGGAGTTATAGATAAACATATTGTTCATTTTAATTGAAATCAGCATTATACACCCTCCTTTATATGATATTATACCCCATTGATTCTCAAAATGCAATAGCTTTTGGAGATTTCATGCTGTTTTTTAGCAGAAAATTTTATAAGGTCTAAAAATGCATTTGATTTGCTAATACATTTATTGTTTATAATAGTTTTCATAATGAGATAGATAATATTATTCTTATTGCAGACGTTATGACATGTTAGAATTGTTTGATATCGGGATTGACTCTGTCAACATAAAGACTTGACTTTTATTCCAGAGCACTGTATAATTATTATAAACCTGCGCATAATGGAATATAGATCGCATTATAAACCTGCGTATTCAGGAGCTGATAGGCAAATTAAAACCTGCGTATTATGGAATGAGGCGTTATTATGATACTAAAACGAAAAATGTACGACAAGCTGCTGACTCTCAAAAACGAGCTGAACGGCAAAAAAGCCTTTCTTATCGAGGGTGCAAGACGTATCGGCAAGTCAACGATATGTGAGGAATTCGGCAAAAACGAATATAAGAGCTATATCCTTATCGACTTCGCCAAGTGTCCCGATGAGGTAAAGGACTATTTCGTCAAGCACATGAACGATCTCGATACGTTCTTCATGCTTTTATCCACTTACTATGGCGTGAAACTGTATGAGCGTGAGTCGCTTATCATTTTTGACGAGGTGCAGATGTACCCTAAAGCGAGGGAGTGCGTCAAGTACCTTGTTGCCGACGGCAGATACGACTATATCGAAACAGGCTCGCTGATCTCGATCAAGGAGAACGTCAAGGACATTGTAATTCCGTCTGAGGAACGACATATTAGTATGTATCCGCTGGATTTTGAGGAGTTCTGTGATGCGCTGGGCGAGGAGCAGATCTGCGAATATATCCGTAAATGCTTTGCCGACAGGATGCCTCTTGAAAACGAGCTGCACCATAAGGCGATGCTTCTGTTCAAGCAATATATGCTTGTGGGCGGTATGCCGCAGAGTGTTCTTGCGTTCCTTGAAAGCCGTAAGGACTTCGACAAGTCTGATGTTGAGAAGCGTGATATTCTTGCGCTGTACAGAAGTGACATCATGAAGATTGACAGCAAGTACAGGAGCAAAGTCCTCACCATATTCGACCAGATACCGGGGATACTCTCTCAGCACGAAAAGCGTGTCGTTTTTAATGATGTTGCGGCAGGCAGTAAAGCCGAGCAGTACGAGGAAACTTTCTTCTGGCTGTCTGATTCGATGATTTCCAACGAGTGTTTCCTGTGCAATGGACTGCTCGTTAGCCACGCCTTTGATGAGAACGAACTGCTGGAAGATGAAGTCTACAAGCAGATCCTTGGTGACAAGCTGAACATGAACGAGGGTATGCTCTATGAGAACGCTATCGCTCAGATGCTGACGTCAAATGGTCACAAGCTGTATTTCTACACACACTATAATGCCGAAAAGCATCGCAACGATATAGAGATTGACTTCCTGATATCCAACAACAGCAAGCTGAAATACAAGATGTATCCGATAGAAGTCAAGTCGGGGAAGAAGTATTCTATCGAGTCGCTGAAACGCTTCAAGGAAAAATACAAGGCTCGGATAGGCGAGTGCTATGTGATACACCCACGTAATCTCAGCTTAAAAGATGACATCATCTGCATACCACCGTATATGACAATTTGTTTGTAATACCAATAATATATTTTGTAATAAAAATCTCCCTGCCTGATAGATTTTCAGGCAGAGAGATTATTTATCATCAGGTTATTTGAGAAAAAAGTATCTTGGTTTAGGACATTAATGAGCATAAGGTGTGCCTGTTATGGCAAAGTATCCGTTTTCATACAGACTAAATACAATTGCTCCGCCGTCCTCCTAATTTGAAATTCTGCTTGAGCGTTTTGTTTTTTTACACTGTTTTTAATTCTTGATCGCTCATTTTTAAATTTATCGTCTTTATTCTAAAATGCTATCACTTATATTTTAGTTTATCAGGACAGATTTCAAAAGCTTTACGGAGTTTTAAATCGTATTTTAAAGTTTTGTATTTTAAAGTTTTAATATGAATTTCACTTTTGCAAATCTAAACGCAAGTTTGTAAAATTAAAAGCTAAAAATCTTTGCGTTTAAGTTTACATTCAAGCGTATAAAAAACTAACTGTCCAAAAAAACGGCTGACAAACTCAGAACTATGTGATATAATGGTGTTGTAAAGACAGAACCGTAGTATAAGTTTTCAACATGTATAGTCGCACAAAGGAGTTGGTATTATGCTGAATAAGGATTATGTTTCAACTGAAGTTAATAACATCTTTTCGATGCTTGATGCCGGGGAACTGCCCGAGACACATAGCTATCTCGCAAGTATAATGGACAGTGACGGCTTTGTTACAGAAGAGCCATTTGCAATAGCTACTAATCTTGTGAACTGCGATAAACCGCAGAAACTGCCTGATTATCTTATTGAATTTATAACCGAGCTGTACGAGTCGGAAATAGAAAATGGCAATGCAGAAGCAATGAACGATCTTGGTGCGCAGTATTATGATGGCATCCGCGGATTTGAGCAGAGCTTTGAAAAGGCTATTTACTATTATGATATGGCAGCAGAGAATGGAAGCCGTCAGGCTCAGGAGAATCTTGGATACTGTTATTATTACGGTAGAAATATGGATGCGCCTGATTACGAAAAGGCATTTCAGTATTTTGCTCTCGGAGCTTTTGACGGTCATCTGATCTCGCTGTATAAGATAGGTGATATGTATCTTAACGGATACTATGTTAAGAAAAACGAAAATGAAGCCTTTATAATCTATATGCGTTGCCTTGAAACAATGACTGACGAGGCTGCGCCAATCTTTGCAGGTCCTGTGTATCTTCGCCTCGGAAAGATGTTCCTTTATGGAATCGGTACAGAGAAGAATGCAAAGAACGCGCTCGTATGCTATCAGAAAGCGGAAGCGTATCTGTTTGATATGGTAGCAAAAGGTGAGTACATGTATAAAAAGAGCCTTGATGGTGCAATTGCTGGACAGGACAAGGCTAGGCAGCAGCTGAAGGGCGAGCTGCCAGACTATGAGTGGAACTTTGACTAATCGGGCTGGAATAGAACTATGTAATAGGTTATAACGCTTCGGTATATCTGTTGATTGGCATAACGAAAAGGAGGCTTAAATGAAATACATCGAGACCGGTTTTCGCAGCTTGTATAAAAGATTTGCTGTCTTTGAGCTGAATGAGAATATAATGAAGTGCCTTGAAGGATTCCCGAGAAAAGACGAGGCGAACTGCGTTATCGTTTATGGGTATATCGACCATGAGGCTGGTATGACGCTGGAGCTGCTTTGCACAGGAACGCATAACGGCAAAGAACTTGAGATGTTTGACGGTGATGACGAACGCAGAGCTGTCGCAAGAATTGAAGGCGTTAAAGACCTCGAGTTTACGGTTCTCGGTGATGATGAGTGGCTAACGCAAAAGCACAGCAAGAAAATCGAAATGCTCAGCGGTTATAGCGTGAACGAGGAAATCGAGACCAGCCGCAGTTTTACATTCCTCGATGGCTGCCGACATGAATTCTTCCCCGATGATATAATGGTCGTTATCCTCAAAGACGATTTTGAACCCGAAGGCTGCTGGGTGAATATTTTCGGGCTTGGTGAGCGTTGTTTCATCGGAAGAGTGCTTAGCGAACCGAATCAGGACTTCGGCTGCCACATAGGCGATGAAATCAAATTCTATGCACAGAAGCAGGACGATGATTCTGTAATGTGCTTTTCTGATGGAACACCGCTAAATAGGTGTTCCGCCGAAGACCTTGAAGACGGTCAGATGCTTAGAGACGCTGTTGCAAAATTCAAAGAAGAGCAGAATGAGATCAATCTTTACAGGCTACTCAATCTGCTTCGTGACAGCTATGTCTGGGTGCCTTGCACCGCAGTAATGGACGAGCAGGACGAAGCGAAACTGCAGAAGATGTTCGAAGACGCAGGCGGCGATACCGATAAGATAATCGGGGAGACTTTCACGACCTCGGAAAGTGTAAGATTGATACCTGATATCCTGCAAAACGGCAACGAGTTTTTCTTCCCGATATTTTCAAGCGCCGAGGAAATGGGGGAGTACGGCGAGCATTTTTCAAAGGTGCAGAAGCATATGCTTGAAGCAATGGCACTCGCCCAAAATAACGAGAAAAAGGTTTCAGGAATGGTTCTCGATGCTTTCAGCGGTCAGTTCGTAATAAATACTGATTTGATTAAGCTGATCTGGGAAATGCAATCAAAAGTTGAACATGGAGACTAAGGTGGGCTGCGCACTAGGAGGAATGATTGAAAATGGAGACGCCTTTACGCATAGACGAGCAGATCATGAACAGCGATAGAGCTATCTGCCGCCATCTTGATAGTATAGAATCAACTCCAGCGGGCGAGATATCTCAGGATATTCTCTCGCATCTCCGTCATTTTGTCGAACATATTATGCTAAAGATCTACGCCAATGGAGATGATATTGAGGATACGCAGGACAATATCAAAAAAGCGAGAGGATTTATTAAAAGTCAAATGAAATATAAGCATTTGGCACGTTTTTATAAATTCTTGGAAGTATCTGTGTCGCATCGTACTTTAAAAGAAGAAAACGCTAATCGATTGATGCTCAAATATTATGAATATCTTCTGAGAATAAAGAATTATCTTTGGGACAATTATTCTATGGAAGTCCTCCATAACCTTGAAAAGTTTCCTATTGAAATAGATGATAGTTATAAAGAATACTATGAGAAGATTTCTGAGAAAATTGAATTATACCATACTCCTATAAGAGAAGGATTTCGATTTGACCGGTTTTATATCCAATCAATAAAGCCATTTTTTGTAAACGAGAAAGTATACTATGAAGTTGCGTTCATACCGGCAAATGATAAAGCAAGCAAAACAGATCGGATTATTGCGTTTACAGACATTGAATTATCCGATTATTACGCTGTCAGATTTGCTATAGCCAATAATTCAATTGAAATTTTCGGAAAAACCATGCCCATACGAGTTATTGTCAATTGGGAAGTGAATATTCGTCCTTGTGAATTCGATAATTTTGCAAAACTGTTTTACAAGAATGCCCCTAAATTATCTAAAGCCGAACAGCAACATTTATCACATTATTTAACAGATACTGGAGCAAATTTATCCGAGCTCCTTGATATTTCAGATGAAGCCTTTGTTGATTTACGCAGTAGAATCGTTCCAAATTCAAAATCAAAGTTTTTCTTTGATATTCTGGATTATTGCAGAGAGCTTTTACGAAATCAAAGCCCAGGAGCTAATATCCTTAAGTATCTATTATTTCATATGACAAATAGGATAATAAAAGCACAATACAAGGAGCAATGGAAATGGGATTATTATAATGGTTGTTGGGAATACGTAGGTCAAAACTCTTTGCTTTCTGATCTTTATTTAGCAAATGAATGTATACCTTTTGATAATATGCCATTTTGTTCTGCTCTTAGAAAACACGTTCCGAGCATTTCTGATATATTTGATTGCTTTGAGATATCGGGACGAGAACATGAGATTATTGCTTGGTTTATCAGGCATAATACAGAACAAAAAGGTATTCTTTTCACAAAACTAGAAAAGAGTGATGACGGGAAATATAAATTATTGGATTTTGAAGATGTTGAAAGCCTTGTAAAAACTTATAATCAGCGTCTTTATCATAATTCGATTCAACAAGCACGCAAACTTATCATCAAAAACGGTTTTATTTTCATAGAAGGCTACAAAGAAGATACCATATCCATTATACAGACAATAATGAGTTTAACAACTTCTGGAATAGACAACTATTTAAATACAGCAAAACACTGGGTAGAAACGCAAGATCACAGTAATGTTTCGAAAGAGAAAAAAGCAGCATTGATAAATATGTTTGATAAATCTAAAGTTGCTCTGATCTACGGTGCAGCTGGAACCGGAAAAACGACATTGATCAATTATATTTCAACATTTTTTAAGGACCACTCTCGGTTGTACTTAGCTCACACAAATCCAGCGGTAAACAATTTGAAAAGAAAAGTGAGCGCATCATCAAAATGCAATTTTATGACTATCACCAAGTTTAATAATCCGTATGCTAAAGATGTAAAAAGAGATTATGATATTCTCATAATAGATGAGTGTAGTACTGTAAGTAATAAAAGTATGAGAAAGGTTCTTGAACTTGCTCAGTACAAGCTTTTAATTTTGGTAGGAGATATATACCAGATCGAGGCTATAGAATTTGGAAATTGGTTTAATGCAGTAAGATTCTTTATTCCTCCAACATCAGTATGCGAATTAAAAAAACCATTTAGAACAGAAAGTAAGCAATTATTAGACCTATGGGATAATGTCAGAAAAATGCAGGGTAATAATGAGGATAGTGATGTTCTTGACAGATTACAAGCAGGTGAGTTTTCGGCTGAACTGGATACATCAATATTTACTTCTGCGGCAGAAAATGAAATAATTCTTTGCTTAAACTATGGAGGACTTTACGGTATTAATAATATCAATCATTTCATGCAAGAGAACAATAGTGGTAAAGAAATCTATCGTGGTATACAAAGATATAAGGTAGGTGATCCTATTCTGTTCAATGATGCTGCCGATTCGTTTTTTAGCAATGATGAAGACGAAGTTCCTGTTATTCATAATAACATGAAAGCGAAAATCGTGGATTTTGTTGTTTTGAACGTAGGTCAAGTAAATGAGTCAATTCAATTTGACATTGAGCTTGATAAACCGCTTATGGAATTGAACATGGAGAATCGTAATTTCACTATCATAGGAACGAATCAGGAGGGAAACTCGATTATTAGGTTTGAAGTTTTTAAGAATAAAAGCACTGACGAGGACGATGATGAAATTTCAAAGACTACGGTCCCGTTTCAAATAGCTTATGCTGTCTCAATCCATAAAGCACAAGGTTTGGAATATGACTCTGTTAAAATAGTTATAACTGATGAAATAGATGAACTTATAACTCATAGCATATTCTATACTGCAATTACTCGTGCTAAGAAAAGATTGAAAATCTATTGGTCTAAATCTGTTGAACAGAAGATACTTGAAAGAATTAAGCCTATTGATAACAGTCAGGATATCGCATTGTTAAAAAATGAAATAGGATGATGTAAAAAATGTGGTAAGTATCATTAGAGTGTAAGAAGAGTTCACATTTTGCAAGAAGTGTGGCTCTTTTTTGCTTTCAATTATTACTTTAAGGTAAATCATAGCAAAAAAGAATTTGACAAATTTCGAAAGAATCTGCGGTTTAATTACCCTTTGAAATAGGTATATAGTTTTTATCGTTTCAAGGAGGTTTTCATTATGCAATACGCCGGCAGATAAGAAAGACTTTTATAATTCTATTAATCGTATATATATGATATTCTCCATAATATGAGTCACCTCTTGCTGATGAAAGCTGATACGAGCGTTACGCAATCCGACGCCCTAACAGTAATACTTGTAAGGGTACTCAAAACATTTGCGTCCCTTGACATCATAATGCTTGGCTTCGCTGAATAAAAGGCGTTTTCAATGCAAAAACAGTGTTTTGCGCCGCATCCTCTCCAGCTTAGTAACGGAGAGTATTTACTATATCATTGTGTTATGGTATACTGATAATACCAGATTGGAGGTGAAACACAAATGTCAAAGTTTACTGATGATGAAATAAGAGCAATGCCAAAAATTACATTAAAAATAGCAGGAGATTATCTTGGTATATCTCCGATGGCTGTTGGACTTGGAATGAGGAACGATAAGCTTCCGATAGGTTTTGCGGTTCATAACGATGATCGCTATACTGATAGTTGGTCATATGCGATCATTGCTGAGAGGCTAATTGCATATAAGCATGGAAAGATAACAGGAATACAGGTGGAAAGTATAAATAAGAACCTTGAAACTATCATAGAAAAGTTTACTGAGATGAAAAGTGATCTCGATTTTTTATTAAGAAGCGAAGACGAATAAAGGAGCTGACAGCACAAAGAAAAGAATATTACAAACAAGCAGATGCTATGATCGAAGAATTAATGTCATTTTATGATAAGGTGGCTGATTATCTGGTAATGGAGGAGGCGAGTGATTTGAAATACAAAGAAATAAAAACATCAAGAATACAGCTATATGATGAACTTTGGAAAATTGGAACAACAAGACTTGCTGAAAAGTATAATACTCCTTACACAAAGCTAAGAGAGGTTCTCCAAAAGGCAAGTATACCGATTCCAAGTTCGGCGTATTGGACATATTTGAATATGGGTTATACTGATAAGGCAGTCAAAATTCCACTCCCGGATTCCGAGATAAATGAAGTGATTATATATGTACGAGAACCCCCCAATACATATTCGGAATCGAAAAGCATAATTAAAGCAAGTATTAAGAATGCAGCGACAAAGCCAGATGCACAAGGCAATGAAAGCGCAGCTGAGCCCGATGGATCCAGTGTACAAGAAAATATTGAAAATGGAAGAATCGATACAAATATGTACAGACGGGAGGATCTGTATTCTGAGGTCTGGAAAATGCCTGTTACGAAGGTTGCAGAGAAATATGGAGTTTCAGATAATGCAATAAGAAAAGTCTGCAGGCGAATGAATATTCCTCTTCCTACATTGGGATACTGGGCTAAAAAATATGCAGGACAGCAAATGGATATACCGCCGCTTCCCGCAGAATGCAAAATATCAGTGATTAGTCGAACGAAAGAAGCTGATCATAATAGCGACAAGAAACGGATACTGGCTGATAACGAGCTGTGTTTTTTGTCTGCTGAAGAAAGAACCAAGGTTTCTGCAGCAGTTGAACAGATATCAATCACACCCAACGAGAAATTGCATAAGTTAGCTGCTATATTTAAGAATACAGCAAATAAATGGTTTTGCAGCAAAGGTTATAGCAGCCTTACTTTTGGAAGTTTGACAAATTGGGAGAAAAGTAAAATAGAGATCCCGAGTATGTGTAAAGAAATATTTCCAGAATCAGTTTCGAGGGTTGCTGAAATCATTAGTGTTTTGTTTAAGTACATTGAAGCTCTTGGTGGAACAGTAAATGATTATACGTCAGTAACTGTCCGTGGTGAGACAATAGACATTTATGTTTCAGAGGGAAGCAAAAGTATATCGCATGTCCTTACTCCAAAGGAACAGAAACTTATGGAGGAGTATCATGAAAGAAATAAGATATATCGCTATGAATCAGAACCCAGTATAAGAAAGTATGATAAAATCTCTACAGGAAGATTAAAGATAAAGGTTGGTAGAGAAAAAGTGCTGCATGAATCATCGAATAATCTTATCGAAAAGAATCTTGGAAAGCTGTTGATAATGATATATGAAGAATCAGAACAGATCAAGCTCGACAGAAAAGCCAAAGAGGAAGCTGAAAGAAAGAGGCAGGAAGAAGAGCGTCTGGCTAGGGAGAGACGAAGGTTATATGATGATGAATGTGACCAACTGCAAAAGTTGCTTAATGAATCAGAAGACTATGAGATTGCCTGCAAAATAAGGCAATATGTTCAAGCTGTTGAAGAAAGCACGGAAGAATTGTCAGACAAACAGATCAGATGGATTGAATGGGCTAAGAAAAAGGCTGATTGGTATGATCCGACAATTATGACTGAAGATGAATTCCTGGGAATCAGAAAACATAGCGATGATAGCGTCCCACGCAAGAAATATGGGTTTTGGTAATCAAAAATCAGAACTATTCCATTTCGTTTGGCTTTGCGATTCATCCTTACCTTTTAGCACAGAAAGAAAAGAACATATATTATGTAATAAAAATCTCCCTGTCTGATAGGTGATCAGGCAGGGAGATTATTGGTGTCTGCCTCAAGCAGGTGGATAGTATATGAGTTCTCAAGAATAGAGAGCCAGCTTTTGATTGTGGGCTGTGAAACACCTAACTGCTTTGCAATGCTGTCCATAGAGAGCAGCTGACCGCTGT
>CADAEJ010000017.1 GCA_902786965.1 uncultured Ruminococcus sp.
TAATGACCTTTATAACAGATGGAAAAAGCTTAAAAAAGGCTTGAAGGACAATACCTTCTCGAATTACAAGTATTCCTACGAGCAGTTTGTTGAGCCGGAGTTCGGAAAGATTAAGCTGACCGATTTGAAGCGGACGGACGTGAGAGCGTTCTATAACTATCTTGCAGACGAGCTCCATATCAAGGTCAACAGTATCGACTGTATACATACGGTGCTGCATCAGGTTCTGGAACTGGCGGTCGAGGACGATTACCTGAGATACAATCCGTCTGACAACGCTTTGAAGGAATTGAAGCGTGCTCACAATCGTGATGACGACAAGCGGAGAGCGTTGACATTAGAAGAACAGCAGATCTTTGAGGACTTTCTTGCAAGCTCTCCGAGATACGCACACTGGCAGCCGATATTCACAGTAATGCTTTGGACGGGCATGAGAGTGGGTGAGCTTACAGGGCTCCGCTGGGAAGACGTGGACTTTGATGAGAACACGATCAGCGTCAACCACACCCTTGTGTATTTCAGCAAAGGCAAGCAGAACAGCAAAGGCAAGCAGAATGGCTGTACCTTTGCGGTGAACACTCCTAAGACCGAAGCAGGCAAGCGGACGATACCTATGCTGCCGAAAGTGAAAGAAGCGTTCCTGATTGAAAAGGTGTTTCAGGAGGAAGCCGGCATTTACTGCAAGGCGAAGGTTGACGGATTCAGCAATTTTATCTTTGTTAACCGTTTCGGAAATGTTCAGTACCATGGGACGCTCAACAAGGCACTGAAAAGGATAATTCGTGACTGCAATTACAAGCAGCTCGACAAAAGCAGCGGCAAAGAGGTCACCACGCTGCCGAATTTCAGCAACCACTCGCTGAGGCACACCTTCACAACGAGAATGTGCGAGGCAGGCGTGAACATCAAGGCAATGCAGGATATTCTCGGACACGCCGACGTTAAAACGACTTTGGGTATCTACGCCGATGCGACCAAGGACTTGAAGTCTAAAGAGATGATCGGGCTTGAAGAGTACTTCAAGCATCTGACTAATGATTCCATGTGAAGCTTACGACCAACTTACGACTGATTTACGACCATTTATAAATAGTTATGAAGACTTATAAAATAAGAGACACAAATTAAATGTCGTAAAATAGACTTATAAACCTTTATGTAAGGTTATAAAATATCGTGTTTGTTTTCCCGACGATGAAGAGTTTGGACAAGTAAACAATACACATATAGCAAAAAAATCAGAGGACAGCCTAAACTGTCCTCTTTTTTGTACACTAATATCATCGCCATTATTTTGATATGCACCCGAAGGGGTTTGAGGGCGACCGGAAAGCCACCAATTGAAAAGCCGCACAATTCGTGCGGCTTTTTTTCTTATTATTTCCCCTGATCCCTAAGGTCAACAATTCTCTTTGCCTTGCCCGCAAATCTCTCCAGCGAGCCGAAATCAACAAGCGTAATCTTGGTCTGTATGCCAAGCACCGTTTTCATATCGTGGGTGATGCGGTCGTGCAGCTCTTCAAGCTTTGGATAATTCTCTATCATCTCGTGGCTGATAGTGTTTGAAAGCTCGACCTTTATCTCCAGATGATCCGCAAAATTCGACCTTGTCAGTATCAGCTGATAGTGCGGTGCGACCTCGTCAAAGCCCATAAGCACCGACTCTATCTGCGACGGGAACACATTCACTCCGCGGATCTTCAGCATATCGTCCGAGCGTCCGCGCGGCTTTGCCATTCTCGCAAACGTTCTTCCGCACTTGCACGGCTCGTAATCTATCTGCGTGATGTCCTTCGTTCTGTAACGCAGGACCGGTATGCCCTCTTTTGAAAGCGTTGTTACAACAAGCTCGCCCTCGCTGCCCTTGTCAAGCACATCGCCAGTCTTGGGGTCGATTATCTCCGCAAGGAAGTGGTCCTCGTTGATGTGCATACCGCAGCGCTGTTCGCATTCGCCCGAAACGCCCGGTCCCATAAGCTCGCTCATACCGTAGTTGTCGGTAACGAACATACCCAGCGTCTTTTCGATCTGCTCTCTCATTTCAACGGTGCAGCCCTCTGAACCGAGCAGTCCCAGTTTGAGATTGATCTTGTCAAGCACACCCTTTTCCTTTGCAAGCTCGCCTATGTACTGTGCATACGACGGCGTTGAAACCAGCGTATTTGTGCCGAAATCCTGCATCAGCATTATCTGCTTTTCGGTGTTTCCGCTTGATGACGGAATGACCGTTGCGCCTATCTTTTCAAGTGCGTAGTGAAGTCCCAGCGCACCCGTGAAAAGTCCGTAGCCAAAGCATATCTGCACGATACTCTCATCGCTCGCACCGGCAGCCATTACAAGCCTTGCCATACAGTCGCTCCACATATCAAGATCAGCCTTGGTGTAGCCAACAACAGTCGGCTTGCCTGTCGTTCCCGATGATGCGTGTATGCGCGTGATGTTTTTGAGCGGCTGGGCAAACAGCCCGAACGGATAAGTGTCACGCATATCCGCCTTTGTCGTGTACGGGATATACTGAATGTCCGAAAGCTGCTTTATCTTGTCCTCGTTCACGCCCGCTTCGGTCAGTCTTTTATTGTAAAACGGCACGTTGTCCATGCAGTATTTTACGAGGTGCTTGAGCTTTTTGAGCTGTATCTCCTCTATCTGCGCCCTTGACATCGTTTCAAGTTCTTTTTGAAAAAACATATCTGCTACTCTCCTTTAAAGTTTTAAAGCACCTAATTATTATACCATATTCCCCTATATTTTTCAAGTACACTATCAACAAATTTTCGCACTTGATTTTATGCACATTTCATTGTATAATAGATATTGGCTCAATGCTGCTTTATAGAGGGGGAGAATAAAATGAATACATCAAATGCTGAACAGGAAAGAAAACAGGATGATCAGGATCTCATAAAGCAGACTTTCAAGGACGAAATGAAAAAGCCGCACCGTATCGACTGGGCGGATATGATAGCAGTATTTATCGGAACTGTACTTGGGCTTTCCATACGAGATGCCATAGACACCAAAAGGTCAATATCAAACGGATTCGGGCGGTTTTGCGTTGATGTTCTTTTTATAACGATAGCGATACTCGCCGTTCAGGGCGTTTTCGCCGTGATCAGAAAAATGCGGCAAAACAGTAAAAACTAAACACAGGAAAGAAAGTGTAAAAATGATATACGAAATGAAAAGAACTGTCCGCTGCAGCCAGATAGGTGAGGACAACAGCATGCGCAACAGCGCCCTTGTTGACTTTATGCAGGACTGCAGCCTGAAGCACCTTGAAAACGAACCTGTTATGGCACCGTATTTCAAGGAAACAGGCTGCATAATGTTTCTTATCTCGCGCCAGCTCGATATCGTGCGCAAGCCGCAGCTTGACGAGAACGTGACCATAAAGACCTGGTGCTACGAGCTGAACCGCCTCTATGGCTTCAGAAACACAGTTATCTACAGCGAAAGCGGCGAGATACTTGTGAAATCTATCGCAGGCGGCTGCTTTATCAACTCTGCAAATATGCGCACCATGAAGGTCCCGCAGGAGGTCATCGACCGCGTGAAATACGAGCCAAAGCTCGAAGATATCGAGTATCTTCCGCGCAAGATATCCTTCCCCGACTGCGAGCCGCAGGTCTTTGAAAACGTGCATATCAACCGCTGCTTTATTGATATGAACAAGCACGTCAACAACGCGCGTTATCTCGATATTACAGACGAATTTCTGCCAAGCGGCGCAAAGGTGGGGCGTATCCGCTGCGAGTACAAGCTGCCCGTACAGCGCGACAGCATCGTTATCCCCAAGGTCTATACAAATGGGAATATCATCGCCGTTGACCTCACAAATCCACAGGGCAAGTGCTATGCCGCGGTCGAGTATACGCTCGAAGACGAACTTAACTAAAGTTAGCGCAGGCTATTGACATCTTTGCAGTTTTGTGATATTATTTTAATAGATTATTAAAGATTAAAACTGTAAAGGAGGTAGTGCCTGCCGCAGCTGGCACAGCGCAATTATGGGTAACTATATAAATAACGCCGAGCATAAAGCCGCTGTGCGCTGTATACAGCTGCTCGCCTATCTCTCGCTTCTCGGCGTACTTGCAGTAGTGATGATATTTATAATAAGCTCGCTGAAAAACCATCGTTCAGTCGATTCGCAGGTATTCTTCCTGCTGATGATACTTTCGCTCACAGGCAGCGCGCTTAACTGCGCAGTCGGCATATCGCTCCCCCACGCAGGCAAATTCGGCTACTACAAGATCCCCGTTCACCTGTTCATAATCACCGATATCATCGGGCTTGGCCACGGCATACGCTCGCTTACAGCCAAGGGACACGATTTTGGCGACTTGCTGCCGTTCATTTTCTATGTCGCGTTCTATCTCGGGTGCCTGGTGTGCAACATTCTGTTCCTGCGCTTTCTCAACAGCGCGATCTCGCGGCGCATCGCAACAGTTTCAAGTGTAGTGATAATACTGCTGATAAGCCTGCACATCGCCGATATAACCTATTGCCTTATCTATCCCGATGCCTTTGCAGATGCAGAACCAAACAAGAATAATCTGATACGCCTTTCAAGCAATCTCGTTTTCCTGCTAACAGCGATAGCTTCGATGATCGTTGTGAGGATCAAGCCGAAGGAAAGCGAGCATACCTACGAAGACCCGTTCAGAGATCAATAATACAGATACACGATCGTCACGACCGCCTTGTTTAAAGGCGGTCTTTTTCTTGCCTGACAAGCATTTGAGTCGCGTTTTGTACAGTTTTGTCAAACTTTCAGCGAAAGCGTTTACTGTACAATTTGTTGGACACAAACGTCTTGACAGTATCTTCCTGCGATGATATAATTATTAAAAATCCGGGAGGTCCACGGTATGAAAAAACTTGCCCACATAACTCATGATGGCAGAGAGCAAACGCTGTCCGAGCATCTTGAAAACGTCAGCAAACTTGCCGAGAAGTTCGCAAAAGAGCCGTTCAAGGATATAGCAAAAGCTGCGGGTGCAGCGCATGATATCGGAAAGAACGCGCAGGCATTTCAGGAGCGTCTGCATGGCTCAAAAGAGAAGTTTGAACACTCAGCCTGCGGCGCAATCGAAATACAAAACCTGCAATGCGGCAAAAGCGGCGAAGTGATAAAGCCTCTGCTTGAATACTGTATTGCGGGGCATCACACAGGACTGCCGGACGGCGGAACGGACGGTGACAGCGCTGATGGATCGGCTACTTTGAAAGCAAGGCTCAAAAGAGCTGACAGCTATACGGGGAAAAGCGACTATCACGGCAGCGAGGACTACATGAAGCTCTCTCTTCCTGATGTCACCGAATTCCTGAAGCTCTTTGACATGAACGACAGAAAGGGCTTTTTTGAAAAGTACGCTTTCTTTACGCACTATGTTTTTTCCTGCCTTACCGATGCAGACTATCTTGACACCGAGGCGTTCTGCTCGCCCGGGATCATAAGAGGTACAAGCGGCGACACCGAAAAAATGTACGTTGCCGTTAAAAATAATCTTGGTGCATTCAAAGCTGAGACAGAGCTTCAAAAGTGCAGGACAAAAATACAGCAGCAGGCGCTTTCAAATCTTGACGAAAGCTGTGATATCAGCATTCTCAATATGCCCACAGGCAGCGGCAAAACGCTGTGCAGCCTGATGCTCGCTCTTGAAATGATAAAGCGCTCCTGCACAAGGCTCAAACGCATCATCTATGTTATCCCCTACACAAGCATAATCGAACAGACCGCAGATGTTTTTGAGAAGATCATAGGAAAATACACCGATATCGTTCAGCATCATTCCAACTACTTTTATGATGATCCGGGTGAGAATGACTCTGCCGAATCAAAGCTGAAAAAAGCCTGCGAGAACTGGGATGCACCTGTAATAATCACAACCAGCGTGCAGTTCTTCGAGTCGCTGTACCACTATAAAAGCTCCCGCCTGCGAAAGCTGCACAATCTCGCGGATTCCGTTATAGTTTTTGACGAGATACACCTTTTGCCTGTCGATCATATCCAGCCATGCCTTAAAGGTGTGGGATACATAACGAAATATCTTGGCAGCAAAGCGATCTTTCTGTCAGCAACCATGCCAAACTATGATAAACTTTTTGCCAAATACATACCCGAGTGCCGAGCTAAACATCTGATAACAGACCGCAGTGATTTTGGCAGCTTTGAAAAATGCCTGTATCACAACCTCGGCGAACAGACACTTGAAGGTATTGCAGAAAAAGCAAGCAGTGCCCAAAGCAGTCTGATAGTTGTCAACAGCCGCAAAAGCGCAAGAAACGCTTTCAATTTGCTAAGCGGCAACAAGTATCATCTCTCAACGTATATGACTCCGCACGACCGAAAACAAACCATAAAGAAGATCCGTGATGACCTTGAAAACGGCAGAAAAGTCTGCGTTGTTTCGACATCACTGATCGAGGCAGGCGTTGACCTTGACTTTGAAACGGTTTTCAGACAGACCGCAGGACTTGACAGCATACTTCAGTCAGGCGGCAGATGCAACCGTGAAGGCAAACGAGATAAAGGTGATGTGTATTTTTTCAGTACCGATGAAAAACTGAATGGCAATCTTGCGCTGCGTGCAAATATAACAAATCAGCTTGCTGCGAAGTATGATAACATCAATGACAAGCTATGTATCGAGGAATACTTTGAAAGACTATTCAAATTCAAAGAAAAGGATATAGAATGCGCAACCATTACAAGCAAAGAGTATTTTCACGGGAGTATATCCTCTTTCGCTTTCAGAGAATATGCAAACAGTTTTGAGTTTATCAAAGACGAAACTGTATCAGTTGTTATAGATAACTGCGAAGAAACGACCGCCCTGCTTGAAAGAGCAGCCGAATTGTGTACATCAGCCAAGCGTATGCTGCAATCATACAGCGTGTCGCTCAGGCTCAGAGAGTTCAGCGCTATGCTCCGGACAGGGCGAGTCCGCCTTCACCAAAGCGGCTTGTATGTACTTGATGATCCAAACGATTACAGCAGCGAGATCGGGCTGCTGCTCGACAGGCACAATGATATGATCGTTGTATAGTAAAAAACATTTCTTAAAATAAAACACAACTAAGTTTGTGCAGAAAGAGAGGTATTAAAAATGAGCTATGGTTTCAAGATCATCGTCGAAGGCGACTATGCGCTTTTCACACACAATGCTATGAAGGTTGAACGCGTGTCCTATGATGTCCCGACAGTCTCCGCGCTCGAGGGACTGATAAAGTCAGTCTACTGGAAACCGCCTATACGCTATGTTATCGACCGTATCATAGTGTTTAACCCTATCAAGTTCATCAACGTAAGACGAAATGAGCTTAAAAGCAAAATACCGTTAAGTGCGGTCAGAAATCAGATGAAAGGCGTTGGCAGCGCACAGATCTGCGCATCAGAGGAGCGCACACAGCGTGCGGGGATGATACTTAAAGACGTTAAATACGGTATTGAGTTTCACTTTGAGCTTACAGGGCTGAAAGCCGACCACGCCGACGAGAGCGAAGAAAAGCACTACAACATTTTGCTTCGCAGGCTAAAAAACGGTCAGTGCTTCAGGCAGCCTTGCCTTGGCTGCCGCGAGTTTGCCGTAAACAGCATACAGCTCGTTGAAGACTTTGACTTATCTGCGGTCGATGAAAGTCTTAAAGGTGATATAGACCTTGGATATATGCTTTACCGTATGAATTTTGAAGACGGCGGCAGACCGATAAACAACGATTGGGATTCTCCGAAGTTTTCGGACAAAGCCGACCCGGTCTATTACCGCCCGCACATGATAAACGGAGTGATAGATGTTAAAAAGTACAAGGAGGGTGTGCGATGCTGATAAAAGCCCTTTGCGAATATGCGGACAAGCTTGAAGAAAGTTCAGAGGAAAGACTGCCTCAGGGCTGGTCTTATCAGAATATCAGCTACCGCATAATGCTCACCGACAGCGGAGAGATAAGTGATATCCTTGATATCCGCCAAGAGAAAAAAGAGGTCACAAATAAAGGCAAGGAGAAAGCGGTAAAGCAGACTGTCAGCATCATCTTGCCCGAGAGAACACAAAAATCAAGCATAGACTCAAATATAATCGAGCACAGACCGCTTTACATTTTCGGTCTGAACTATGATAAAGGCAGCTTCACCACGCAAGACAAAACAAGCAAGGCACGCAAATCACACGAGGCTTTTGTAAAAAGAAACCTTGAGTTTTTTGACGGACTTGACTCCCCTGTGTGTAATGCGTTCAGAAAATTCCTTGAACGCTGGTCACCCGAGGAGGAAACACAAAACAAGATCCTTTGCGATCTTGGAAAGGACTACAGCAATTCGTATTATGCCTTTGGACTTGACGGCGCAAGGGGAAATCTTGAAGACGATGAGCAATTCCGAAAAAAATATGACGAGTACATCACACAAGATCAGGAGCCGCAGCAAGGATCCGAGCTGTACCAGTGCAGCATAACGGGTATTGCTTCTCCGACAGCAAGGATACACGACAAGATCAAATTCCCCGGAGGCAACTCGACAGGCTGCGTACTTGTGGGAATGAAGGAGCCCGCTTTTGAGTCATACGGCAAATCACAGTCCTACAACAGCAGCATATCCGAAGCGGCAATGAAAAAGTACACCTTGGCACTGAATTATCTGCTGTCTGACAAAAACCACAGGATCCTGATCAACGATATGGCGGTGGTATTCTTTGCGATGAAGAATGACGACTCTGCCGAGTGCGACGAGTTCTCCTTCATATTCGGAGATACCAAGTCAGGACAGGAGCAAATGACCGAACAAGGTATAAACGGCGCTGTGCAAAAAGCAAGCTCGGGAATTATCGGCGACACGGAAAGCGTCCAAAGGATCAGTGCTGATAACGATGTGCAGTTTTACATCGCAGGTCTTACCGCCAACAGTTCACGTCTGTGTCAAAAGTTCTTCTGCAAAGGCAGATTTGGCGATATGATAAACAACCTGAAAAAGCATCAGCAGGATATGAAGATAGATGAGGGACAACGCAGCGTTTCTTTCTTCTCGATCGCTTCTCAGCTCAAACCGCCAAGATCCAAAGATACCACAATAGCGCCGCCGCTTATGACGAGCATCGTATTATCTGCGATCAATGGCACAAAGTATCCCCACGCGCTGCTTGAAAACGTCATAAGACGTATCAAAACCGACAGGGACGGCGAGAATGAACACTATACAAAACTCAACAGTGTACGGGCAGGTATCATAAAAGCCTGCCTGAACAGAAAATACAACAAGGAGGAGATAACTATGCATCTCAACGAACAAAACTACGACCCCGCATATGTCTGCGGAAGGCTGTTCGCTGTACTTGAAAAGATTCAGCAGGATCAGGCAAACGGCAAGCTCAGCAGCACCATCAAGGACTCCTACTTTTCATCAGCAGCATCAAAACCGTCAAGTGTGCTTCCCAAGCTCGTACAGCTGTCACAGCATCATCTTGATAAGCTGTCAGAGCCTTCAAGGATCTACTACAATAAACTCGTGGGAAGTATCATAGACTTGCTTGACGACAGCTTCCCTCAGACTCTCGGCCTCGATGGTCAGGGCAGATTTATAATCGGATACTACCAGCAGAACAAAGCATTATACACCACCAACAGTGAAAACAGAAAGGACGGATAAATATGGACAATGTTATCACCAACAGATACGAATTCGTAATGCTCTTTGACGTTGAGAACGGAAACCCCAACGGTGATCCCGATGCAGGCAATATGCCAAGAACAGACCCCGAGACCGGATACGGTATCGTTACCGATGTGTGCCTTAAAAGAAAGATAAGAAACTTTGTTGAGCTTAACAAAGAGGGCGAGGCAGGCTACAACATTCTTATCAAGGGTGACAGATCTCTCAACTCAAAATTTACCGAGGCTTATCAGGCACTTGATCTGGAAACAAAGCAGAAAGGCAAGAGCCCTCAGGACGTAAAAGCCGCGCAAAAATATATATGCGACAACTACTTTGACGTTCGTACATTCGGTGCTGTAATGAGTACAGGCGACGACCCCTGCGGAATAGTCAGAGGGCCCGTTCAGATAAACTTCGCAAGGAGCATAGACCCGGTCCTTCCTAACGAAATAACCATTACCCGTCAGGCAAAGACTACCGATGACAGACAAAGTCAGGGCGGCAATACCGAAATGGGTAAAAAGAGCTTTATACCATATGGACTGTACCGTGCAGAGGGTTATGTTTCCGCCTGCCTTGCGCAAAAAGTCACAGGCTTTAACGAGGATGACCTCGAGCTGCTGTGGACAGCGATAATAAATATGTTTGAAAACGATCACAGTGCCGCACGCGGCAAGATGTGCATGCGAAAGCTGTTCATTTTCAAGCACAGCAATGCGCTCGGCAACGCTCCGTCGCACATTCTGTTTGATAAGATCAAGGTCACAGGCAACGATCCTTCAAAGCCGCCGAGGAGCTTTGAGGACTATACTGTAAGTGTTGACGATACAATGCCGCATGGTGTTGAGCTTATAACAAGGATATGACTGATGATACAATAAATATAAGAAGTATACAAGCACTATATGTACTGCCCGAGAAGATTTGCTCTGCTCGAAACAAACAGAGACTGGGAAGAAAATGCCTTTGTTGTAAAAGCGGATCTTCTGCACAGCCATGTTCATGGCGGCAGCCATAGTTTTTCAAGCAGCACGAAGATAGTGCGCAGCTCTGTCAGCGTATTCAATGATCTTGAGCCGTATGACCTTTACGGTGTCACGAGATGGGCATTGCGTTCTAATGTCACCTCCCGCGTGGAGGTGTGAGTTGAAATATTGTCGATATTGGCTTTGTCGTTCTCACGTCCGTCACCTCCCGCGTGGAGGTGTGAGTTGAAATATAGACGACTACAACAAAAACCTCGACGAGTGGCAGTCATCTCCCGCGTGGAGGTGTGAGTTGAAATGGAAAAGCCGTATATTTTATGAGCGCATTGTAAGTCACCTCCCGCGTGGAGGTGTGAGTTGAAATTTCTTAAAACCGATTTAACCCATTAGGTAGTATCTGGTCACCTCCCGCGTGGAGGTGTGAGTTGAAATGCCTTACTTGGTGTAGCTACTACACATCACGCAAGGTCACCTCCCACGTGGAGGTGTGAGTTGAAATATCATCAATGTACCAATTGAAAGCAGATCCATCATGTCACCTCCCGCGTGGAGGTGTGAGTTGAAATGTGGCGTGCGTAGCAGTCGGTAAGTAGCTCGATGCGTCACCTCCCGCGTGGGTGTGTGAGTTGAAATACTTGTTCCGCTGGATTATATCACGCTGTTCGTGTCACCTCCCGCGCGGAGGTGTGAGTTGAAATGTACCTATGCGGACCGTAAGGCTGCGGAAGCGAGGTCACCTCCCGCGTGGAGGTGTGAGTTGAAATGACCGTGCAAGCTGCCTGCACCGCTTCAAGGACGTCACCTCCCGCGTGGAGGTGTGAGTTGAAATATCAATTATCTGCTTGCACCTGCGGGTCAGGTCGCGTCACCTCCCGCGTGGAGGTGACATTGCACCAAACCATTGACATTACTGTCAAAATATCGTATCATTAGTACGAAAGGAGACGGTTTTATGGTTAGACCGATAGTTAAGGACGTTGTGTTTCTTGCGCAAAAAAGCACCCCTGCGACCAAGCTGGACGCACAGATCATCACCGACCTGCGCGACACTCTGCAAGCCAACCGCGAGCATTGCATAGGCATGGCGGCAAATATGATAGGCTTTTCAAAGCGCATCATAATCGTGTCTGCCGAGCTTGGCGATATGGTGATGATAAATCCCGTGATCGACTCAAAAAACGGCAGATATGACACCGAGGAGGGCTGCCTTTCGCTTGTGGGAACGCGTAAAACGCAGCGATTTGAGAGCATAACCGTGCGCTATCTCGATGAAAACTTTATCGCCCGCAAGGGAAAGTTCTGCGGTCTGACTGCGCAGATAATACAGCACGAGTGCGACCACCTCGACGGAATAATAATCTGATGATACCCCTGCCCCGCTTATGCGCAGCAGGGTGTTTTTTTGTACAGTTATTATGTCAATTCAAGCATTATTTTTTCAACGCCTCTTTACATTGCGTACATAATATGGTATAATATTCGTAACATTAACCACCCTATTTTTCGACAGTTTGCGCATCGTTCGTTGTATAAACTACAAGCAGCATCCATATTGTTGTAAATACTACAAAACTGCGCCGTTTTGTCTATTGAAAGCGCCGCTGTCACATGGTAATATGTAAATATATTAAACATGTAATTGATTAAATCAAGCAACAAACACAAATATGGAGGAGAAGAAAAATGGCATTACTAAGCGTATCTGAGGTCGGCAAGATCTACACCACACGCCTTGGCGGCAATAAGGTCGAGGCACTCAAAAGTGTAACGTTCGATGTTGAAAAGGGCGAGTACGTTGCGATAATGGGGGAATCAGGCTCGGGCAAAACGACACTGCTCAACATTCTTGCATCGCTTGACAAGGCTACAAGCGGCGATGTCACGCTCGACGGAAAAAAGCTCTCCGAGATAAACGAAAAACAGATCTCCGCATTCCGCCGCGACAATCTCGGATTCGTTTTTCAGGATTTCAACCTGCTTGACAACTTCTCGATAAAGGATAACATACTGCTGCCGCTGGTGCTGCTCGGCACAAGCTACGATGAAATGGAAAAGCGCCTTATGCCGATCGTCAAGAGTCTTGGCATAGACCACCTTATCGAAAAATACCCATACGAGCTTTCGGGCGGACAGAAGCAGAGAACTGCGATCGCGCGTGCAATGATAACCGATCCAAAGCTTATCCTTGCAGACGAGCCTACGGGCGCGCTTGACTCAAAATCCACCGACAGCGTGCTTGATATTTTTGACGATCTCAACAAGCAGGGACAGACGATCGTAATGGTGACCCACTCGACCAAAGCCGCAAGCCGCGCAAGCAGAGTGCTGTTCATCAAGGACGGTACGCTGTTCCACCAAATATACAGAGAGGACAAGTCCTTTGAGGAGATGTACCAGACCATCTCCGAAGCGCTGACATCGCTGATGAAGGGCGGTGACAAGTCGTGAACAACCGCTACTATCTGCGCCTGTCGCAGGACAATATCAAAAAGAACGCGAAAATGTACATTCCATACATTTTCACCTGCATTCTTATGACAGCGATGATATATATTATCCGTTCGCTTTCAAAAAACCCCGACTTTGCAAGCTTTCAGTACGGCGCGACTTTCCTGCCGAAGCTCTTGCAGTACGGCTCCTATGTGACCTCGGCATTTGCCGTTGTCATCATCCTGTATTCAAACAGCTTTATCCTGCAAAGGCGCAACCGCGAGTTCGGTCTGCTCAATATTCTGGGTATGGAAAAGCGCCATATCGCAAAGCTTCTGCTGCTTGAAACGCTCCAGATAGCCATTATCACATTCGTACTTGGCATAATTGTCGGCGTAGGACTTGAAATGCTTATCACATCGCTGCTTTCGGTAATGCTTGGCGATGATGCAGCAAAGCTTGGCTCGCACATCTCCCCCTCGGGAATGCTCGATGCAATATGCGTTATGGCTGTTACGTTCGTGATAGTGTTTCTTTACACGTTAAGGACTCTGCATTTCTCAAATCCGATAGAGCTTCTCTCGGGTGCAAAAAAAGGCGAGAAAGAGCCAAAGACCAAGCTGTTTATGACGATCATCGGAGTGCTGTTCGTGATCTCGGGCTACACCCTCTCATTCTTTGTATCAGAGCCAAAAGAGGATCTGATGATGCTGATGCTCGCGGTACTGCTCGTTATCCTGGGAACATACTGCATCTTCGTTGCAGGCATCATCGCCTTTTTGAAGATACTCAAAAAGCGCAGGAAGTTTTACTATAAAACCAAGCACTTCACCTCGGTCTCGGGACTTATCTACCGTATGAAGAGAAACGCCGTGGGACTTTCAAGCGTTGCGATACTCTCCACAATGGTACTGATAAGCGTATCATCGACCTCCGCACTTATGCTCGGCATCGACGATCAGCTGATAGACTGCGATGCTTTCACATCTGTTAACTGCGATGACGGTACTGTCTATAACGAGATCTGTGACGAGGTAAAGAAAAGCAGCGGTATCAAGGACGTGAACGCAAAGCTTTCCGTAACGCTTATTTTCAAAGGCGAATTTGACGATCTTGATTTTATCAAAGAAGGCGAAGTCAAAGTCTCACCCTACGGCTCGATCAGCCCCGTTGCAGGCAAGCTCAAAAGAGATCAGATACGCACCATAGAGCTTGTGCATATCGACCGTATGAGCAGCCGGGATGTCAAGGGAGCAAACGATGATATACTGTTCAAAAAAGAGGTCGAGTTCCACGCGGGCAAAGGCGAGGCCGCAGTATTGAGCGGCAGCGCGGATTATAGCCCGAGCGAAGTTGAGCTGCTTGGCAGAAAGTATAAAGTAAGTATGCTCGAATACAGCGCCAACCCCGGCAAGACCACAACTCTCGGATTAAGCTCCAACGAGGAGATACTCGATCTGATCAAGAGCTACAATGAAAAATCGGGATTAAAATGCAAGCAAAATTACTATGTCGAGATCAATTATAACGAGGGCGCTGATAAAACAGCGGAAAACGAAAGGATCCGCAGCGTGATCGAGAGAATAGCTGACAGGGTGTTTGACGAGCCCGTCGATGAAAGCAAAAACGAGAGGATCACCACCGTTATGCAGGCGCAGTTCCGTTCAGAAGACAAATCGGCAATGATGCTTGCCTACGGTTCACTGTTTTTCCTCGGAGTATTCCTTGGCACACTGTTCGTGCTTGAAACGATCCTTATCGTCTACTACAAGCAGCTCACCGAGGGCTACGAGGACGCAGACAGGTTCAGGATAATGCAGAATGTCGGCATGAGCGAGGAAGAGGTACGCTCATCCATTCGCTCACAGATCCTTCTTGTATTCTTCCTGCCGCTTATAGTCGCAGTGATACACACCATCTTTGCATTCCCTATGGTCGGCAGACTGCTTTCATTCCTCGGTCTTGAAAGCACAAAGATATACCTGCGCAGCTGTTTGTTCGGATTTATAGGATATACAGTGCTGTACACGGTCATCTATGTGCTGACAGCCAAGCTGTATTACAGCATAATCAAAAAACAGAATTAGACCTGACGCTGCTGCCTGCTAAAACTGGCAGCAGTTTTTCTTTCACTTTCACACGATCCTCACGATAGCTTAAACTTTATTTAAGGCGCAGTATGTATACTAAAAGCAACAACTTAATGAAAGAGGGTAATGACTATGAAAGAAAACAAGATCAAAGCAGCAGCACTGATACTGGCAATGTGTATGATCGCCTCGGGCTGTTCAAGCACCTCGGGCAGCACATCTGAAAGCAGCAGCGAAAGCTCGGTGAGCGTTTCCTCGCAGGACGCTGGGCAGGACTCCTCATCAAGCGCCGAAAGCTCTAAAAAAGAGAGAGCGTCAAAGTCAGATACGCAGTCAACAGATGATACATCAGACAGCGGCAGCGAAGGCTCGGGCAGCAGCGATTCGGGTGTGAAAGGTCAGAAAAAGCAACGGTCGAGATCGGACAGCAGCACCGCTGATACAGACACCGACACCGCATCAGGCAGTAGCTCCGACAGCTCAACATCGGGCACAAAGAAAAAGCGTAAAAAGAGCAGCTCCGATAGCAGCTCGCAGAGCCTTGAGTCAAGCGGCGGCGAGAGTATAGCATCATCAGGCAGCAGCGAACAAAGCTCGTCAAAGGGGTCAAAAACCTCATCTGCAAAGTCATCAGGCAGCACAGGCAGCAAGTCATCAAAGCGCAGCAAAAAATCAAGCTCGGGCAGTTCGCAAAGCGCATCCGACAGCACAAGCAGCACGTCCGAAGCAACGGTTGAAAATACAAAGGCTGCCGATGATAACACATCAAAGCAAGCCGATACCGCAGCCGTGAAGGACACCGAGCAAAAGTCAGCCGCCGAGGCTGAAACGCAGGACAGTGCGCAAAGCACTCCCGTGAATGAAACAACTCCCGCCGAAGAGAACGAGCAGCAAACCGAAAGCGAAACGCTCCCCGATACCGAGCAAGAGTCAGAGAGCGAAACGGCAGACACATCCGACGAGAGCCAAAGCAGAAAAAAGCCGCCCAAAAAGCGCCCTGTAAAATCAGATACCTCACAGTCCGCATCGTCGGGCGAGACCGACAGCTCGGAAAGCACGGCAAAGCGCAAGCGCAAAAAGCCCGATACGACCGCGCAGGACGAGCAGTCTGAAAGTGACGCAGGCACAGCCAAGCGCAAAAAACCAAAGCACAGCAAGGTCTCTGAAGATACTCCTGAAACAGAACAAACAGAACAAACTGAACAGACCGAACAGACCGAGCAAACAAGTTCTGCGGAAGGCAGCGAAAACGCTGGCGAATAAAAATATCACCCTGCCCGAACGATACCGAGCAGGGTGTGGTTATGTATTCACTTATTTGCGCACTATCACCTGCGCATCGCAGGGCATCACCGCGTCCTCCCAGATGACCTCGCCGATGCTGTCGGCAGTTATGCTGCCGCTGCGCGGATTCTTCACCGAGTCAATGTGTCCGTTTATGCTCGCCTGCACATCGGAGTACTCAAACGAAAGGTCACACTCCTGCATCTCACAGTCGATAAGCGTAAGGTTCTTGCAGTAGCAAAGCGGCTGCGTGCCGATTATCCTGCAATTGATAAGCGTAAGACCTTCAGAGAACCACGCAAGGTACTCCCCCTTCACGACAGAGTTTCTGACCGTGACATTTTTCGAGTGCCAGAAAGCGTCCTTGGTGTCAAGCACACAGTCGTTTATCTCCAGCCCGTCAACGTACTGGAAGGAATACTTGCCCGAGTATTCCACACGCTCCAGCGATACATTTTTCGCATCAAGGAAAATGTACTCCGATACTATCCTGCTGTCGCTGATGCGTGTGTCCCTGGTTTTCCAGCCAAACTCCGCCGACTCAAATTCGCACGCCGTTATGACCGTGCCGCAGCACTCGCGCAGTGCCTTCACGCTGAATATCTTCGTACCCTTTATCACACCGCCGTTTGAGTACCACAGCGGCGCCCTCGTCTTTTCATCGAGAACGCTGTTTGTCAGCTCGTACTTCTGCGCGTGCCATATCGGGTATCTCAGCGAAAATCTGCAATCCTCTATAACAACATTGCGAGTTTCCTTCAGCACCGATTCGCCGTCAGCCTCACCCGCAAAGGTGCAGTTTTTCACGATCGTATCGCGCACCGCGTACAGCGCCCTTTCCTCGTCAAAAGTCTTATCCTGTATAATATTCATGTAGGTTCTCCGTTCTATATTTTCTCAAGCGGCGTTTCACGCTCGGGCGATGGGAATCTTTGTGACAAGGCTTGAAGATCTTCATCACTTATCGCGCCGAAAACATTTTGCATATTATGCGCAAGATGCTGCTCGCTCGAGGTCTTGAACACCGTGATGATATCCCGCCCGCGTATAACGAATGAAAGCATCAGCGATTCACAGGTCTTGCCCTGCCTGCTTGCGATCTGAGCCACGCGCTCATCACCCGTCACCGCCATTCTATCGTATGCACTCTGGCAAAGCGGCGAGTACGCCATGACCAGCACACCGTTTTGCCTGCACCACGGTATCAGCGAAAACTCGGGACCTCTCGATGCAAGGTTGTAAAGCACCTGATCGCAAAAGCATTCACTTCCGCCGCTGCACGCAAAAAGCTCGCGCATATCGCTCGTATCAAAATTTGAAACGCCCCAGCGGCGGATCATTCCCTTGTTTACAAGCATTTGCATATTGCTGACCATATCCTGAAGATCAACACCGCCGCGCCAGTGCAGAAGGTACAGATCAATATAGTCCGTGCCAAGCCTTTCAAGCGAGCGCGCACACGAATCATAGTACTGCCCGCGCATTGCATTGTGCGGAAGTATCTTATCAACTATAAAAAGCTTTGATCGCTCAAAGCCCGCTGCCGCCTCACCGACGAACAGCTCGCTGATGCCGTCAGCGTACATTTCAGCCGTATCTATCAGCGTCATATCGTGATCAAGCAGCGCGCTGCGAAACGTCTGCATCTCCTGTCGGCGCGACTTTGTATCCTCGCCGAGTCTGTATGTGCCTATTCCCACAAGAGGTATCCTCTCGCCCCTATGCTCCAGATACTGCATATCACAACTCCGTAATCAGTTTCGCCGTGCGGCGTATATAAATTATACTATATCGCTCCCCTATTTGTCAAGCAAAAATACCCTGCCCGTTCAGCCGAGCAGGGTATCTTCAAATCAGGATATATCTGACAAAACTTTTATACTGACTTTGCGCTTATCTGCTGTACAAGGTCATCTGAAACCGCGCCCTGTGCGCCGAAAATGTAAATGCTGTCAGCAGACTTTTCTTTGAGATAGTTTGTCTGAGCATCTATCATTACATTGTCTGCAAGGAACAAAGGCATTCCCTTAAATGCTGCCAGAACACCGCCTGCAAGAGCATCAGGGAAATCAAGTCCCTTTGCGATACATATGCCGTTTCCGGTCAGAACATTTTTGAACTTGCTGTTGACCTCAACGCAGGTCTGGTATCTGTTCTTGCCCCAGATACGCGAAACGTCTTTATTGACCTTCAGACCAAGAGCATTTGCCGCCTTGTTCATCATATCGTCCGAGATAACGCTCGAGCCGCCTATAACATAAGCTCTCTTGACGCTGCCCTTGACACTTGCAAGATACTTTGCAGTATCCGCATCAATGCTGCCGTTTGTTTTCAGATAAACTACAGGTGAGCCGTTTATCGCCGCAACAGTGCTTGCAGAAAGTGCATCTGCAAAGTTGAATGCGTAAACAAAGAACAACTCCTCAGGTGCCTTGTTCAGCTCGTCAGCAATAGCCGTAGCAGTGCCAAAGCGTGAAGTGCCCTGTATACGTTTAGTATTCAGTCCTTTATCCTTCAGCAGCTTTTCAACATCATTGCTGATAGCATTTGTACCGCCGAGAATAATAACGTCAGTAGCCTCAAGTCTTTGTATCTCTTCAAGTGTTTCAGTCGGCAGAGATTTAGTCGCCGTGAGCAGTATCGGTGCGTTATACTTTTTAGCAAGCGGAACGCCTGCGAGTGCATCTGCGGAATTAAGTGCGTATGCAAGTATTACATATTTTGAAGACGGGAACTGCGCCTTTGAGATCTCAACCGCAGTTGCGTATCTGTTTGCACCGGCAAGACGCTGTGTAGGCTGATACAGCTCTTCAAACTTTATCTTGTTGTCTTTAGCATATTTTTCAGCTTCGCTGCCCTTGTAGCCGATTATCTTAAAATTCTCTTTCAATTCAGGCATCGTAAAGGTGGAATACTCGATTGGAGGCATTTTATAATACTCATCGTAACCTAAAGCGCCGAATTTGATCGACTTTACTTCCTTTGGAACGGTTATCTGTTCAAGGCTCCTGCAGTCATAGAACGAGAACATACCCAGAGATTCTACAGTATTTGGCAGAGCTACTGACTTAACGCTTGAACATCTGTCAAACGCATATGCACCAACTGATTCTACACCGCTTGGAATAACCAGCGCCTTCAGCTTTTTGCATCCGCTGAACGAGCAGTCTCCTATGGCCTTAACTCCGCCTGAGAGAGAAACGCTCGTCTTTCCGTTAGGACAAACATAAGTAGCTGTCTTGTTATTTGTATAAACTACACCGTCCTGCGACTGATACGTTTTATTCTCGCTGTCGATATTGATCGCAGTAAGGTTTGTACATCCGTCAAATGCAAAGGCATCAAGATAATTCAAGGTCTTTGGCATATCTGCGCTCTTAAGATTTGTGCAGTTTCCGAAAGCCTTGTAGGAAACAGTTATAAGATTGTTCGGCATCTTGTCGATCTTCATAGCTGTGCAGTTGTTGAATGCCATACGTCCAACTATTTTAAGGCTTGCAGGCAGCTTGTCGATCTTCATAGCTGTGCAGTTGTTAAATGCATTTTCTCCAACTATTTTAAGGCTTGCAGGCAGCTTTACATCGGTTATCTTCTTACAGTTATCAAAAGCATTCCACTGTATTTCTTCAACTGTATCAGGAATAACTACCTTGCCTGACTTATTTCTCGGACATATGATCAGTTCAGTCTTTTTCTTATTGTACAGTATTCCGCTGTCAGATGAATAATTCTTATTATTGCTGTCAACTGTAATGCTTTCAAGACTTTTACAGTTCATAAGATTTGCAATATCCTCAACACTTGCCGGGATATTAAGTGTTTTGATATCAGCACAGTCAGAAAATGCATAGTAAGGAAATGTGCGTACTGTTGCAGGGATCGTAACACTCGTCTTTTTAGCAGGACATTTAATAAGCATAGTCTTGTCCTTATTGAACAGCACGCCGTCAACTGATATATAATTCTTGTTCGCACTATCAACATTTATGCTTTCAAGCGATTTACATCCAATGAATCCGTACTCATCAAGACTTTCAACAGATGCAGGTATCGTTATTGTTTTGAGCGATTTGCAATCCATAAAAGATTCCAATCCGATCTCTGTAACACCTGCCGGAATACTTACAGACGCAAGACTCTCGCAGAATGCAAACGCATAAGGTCCAATTATTTTGAGAGAATCCGGCAGGCTGACGCTCTTGAGCTTATTACATAATGCAAATGAATTTGAGTTAAGCTCCTGTACACCCTCAGGTACCTTTACGCTTGTCTTTCCTCTCGGACAGAATATAAGATTCTTTTTCTCTTTGTCATACACAACGCCGTCAACAGATGAATAGTTTACATTTTGGCTGTCGACTTCAACACTTTCCAATGTTGTAGCATCTATTTCAAAGTCATAAGTAATTGATGCCGGCATCTTTATGCTCTTGATAGTATCATTATCTTCAAATGCATATCGATTTATATCTAAAACATCGTACCCACCTATTTTTTCAGGCAAAACCACATCCGTTCCCTTTCCGTTGTACTTTTCCAGCGTTGCGCCGTACGGAACGTAATCTTCTTTTTCATCATCCCATTGGTTTAGCAAACTGTACTCCCAGTCGCCCTCGACCTTGTTTCCGCTTTCCGTTTCTGCGGCTGCGGTTATCGAAGTGCTGTCAGTAAAAATGTTTTTCGGCAGCGCCGCAACGGAGCCGATAGCAAGGCTCAATGCAAGCGCCATTGCTAAAATTTTCTTTTTCACAAACAAAACCTCCCTGTTCAGTATAAAATAGTTAAATAAAATACCTTATTTTGTTGTCTCTATTTAACTATACCACAACTTGTATAAATTGTAAAGTGAAAAAAAGAGAGCTTGCAATAAAAACGTCAAATAATACAATAATCTGTTCATAGTTTGTGCAAAAAAACAAGGTCACGAAAGACCCCGTTTTTTCAGGTATTCTTCTATATCCTCGGGCAGCTCGGTTATCGGCTGATCCTGTATATTTCGTCCCTGCTCGCTCAGCTTGTCGGGTATACTTCTGAACTTCCTGAGTGTCGCCATAAGCTTTTGCGTGCATATTCCCGCACTTGCGCTGTCGCCTGAATTGAAGTACATCTGCTCGGCAACAGCCAGCGTTCTGATGTATTCAATGTACTCCTCTGCGACCAGCGGCGCGTTGCTGATCGCCTTGTCCTTGTACTTCATCATCTCCTGCACATTACCCTCCGAGAAAGCGTGTGCGGCTTTTGCAGAATAGGCTACCGTAACAAATCGGTTCTGCGCGATAATGCTGTCAGCCATTTTGTCAGCAGCCGCAGAGTCCTCTTCATTCATCAGCATACGGATATTGACCTGCGTGTTCCACGGGTACAGCGCGTGCGATAATCTGTCAAGCTCAAATGCTTCCGCCCCCAGCGGCACAGCCATATAAACCGCCGCACAGCCAAGCGCGCATATCCCCGCCCTGCTGACCTTCTGACTTTTGACGATGGAGCGCTTACCTGTGTCAATATCAAGCAGCAGTACAAACATCATCAGCACCGCCGTAAACTGAAAGTCCATATCCATCAGGCTGTGCAGTCCCATAACGCCTATCAGCAGTCTTTTGCGAACACCTGCGTCCTTTTTGAAGAATGACCTCGCAGCCGCAGCGGTTATAAGTATCGCAGGTATCCAGCCTGCATCCAGCGCAAGCTGCAAAAGATCGTTATGCACATACCTTACCGAGTATAGTCCCGTCTGCACGCTCTGCTGCAAATAATAAAAGCCAAGGAATCCCGTACCCATCGGGTTTTTCGCCGCTATCGGCAGAGCATCGCGATAGTAAAGCAGTCTGCCCTGAAAGGTGCTGCGCTTAAAGGATATAGATAAAAACCTGCCTATGTTCGTGACATTTCCCGTGATAAGCGCAATAACGATCGCGATCGCTGCCGCAGCGCAGAATACGCACAACAGTGTGATCCTGATAGTTTTATTCTTCGATGTAAAAACCAGTACAGCTACCGCCGCGGCCATTATAACAAAAACAGTTCGGCTGCCCGAAAGAATTATCCCGCCGATAAAAACAGGTATACACACAAGGTCGAGCTTGTCGGTCTTTTCCTTTGTTGCCGTGATTATCAGCGCCGCAAGCGTGATAAGCGCGTAGGTGTTTGAGTACATCAAAAATCCCGAAAGTCTGCCTGCCGGCGCGAAGATACTATTGCTTGGAGAAAACATCATCACCGCACCCGAAACCGCCGTCATCACGAGCGCTGCAAGCGGAACAGCCTCAAGCAGCTTGTCCGCGCTGTGCTTTTGCTGCATAACAGCCACCATGAATAAAAATGCAGGCAATACTTTAAGCACTCCCGTTGCCGCCATACCCATATCTATCGCCCAGAACACGCTGCAAAAATAAAACAGCGGGATACTCACCACAGCCGCCGTCTGAAAGCTGCTTATGTACACAAGCTTTTTGTTCCTGCGCGCCGTGACCACGATATAAACACACAGCACCGCGCTTGCAATACAGCTTAAAAACTCGAAAAACAGCCCCACGCACATCAGGCAGACAGCAAGCATCCAGCCGAGCGCTCCTGTTTTCGATGTAAAATATGTCTTTAACCTGTCCATATCATTCATCCTTACGTTAATTGCTTTTGATATTATACAATAATAATAAGGCACTGTCAATATCATACAGGCATAGCCAATTATCATCGGCGAGCACCCGACAAATAGGCAAAAGCACGCACTTGCAAAAACAGCGTCAATGTGTTATACTATTCAAAACGCGGCAGCAAACGCCGTATTCAAAGAAAGGCAAGCAAAATGAACGCTGTATTTGTAATCCTGAACTCCCTTGCCGCGCACTTTGACGGCGCAAATGACGGGCTTGTTTCCGAGCCTTCATTCAAGTGGGGCGAAAAATACACGTTCCTCACCACAAGCACAGACCGCGGTATCTCACACGGCGATGTTATCGACCTAAACCGTGAAAACATCAAGGATTTTGACGTGCGCGAGTTTTACGATCAGCTCGTGTCCGACCTGCGCGAAAGAGGTCTTTAAAACTGCAAAAGCTGCCCGGAATTATCGGGCAGTTTTTTTGATCCTGCGCACAAAGTTTTAGCTTTATTTAAAGTCAGCAGGTTATAATTCTTTCAGGCTCGGAAAATATCCGGGCATTGACTTCATACACAAAAGGACTTTGCAGAAAGGAGGACAGCACGCCCGATAAAACGGGAAAAGTCCGCACCAAAACGAAAGGACAGTGATAACAATGAAAGCATCAAAAAAAGCACTTGCAGGCATTTGTGCATTGGTTATGGCAGCGACCTCGCTCACGGCGTTCGGGGTCAGTGCCGCTGACGAGTCTGCGCAGACCGCGGTAACACAGTCGGAGCAGGCACAGGAAAAGACCGTTTCCACAAAAGCAGGCAAGGTCACCGCAGTAAACGGCACTACTCTGACAGTCGCTATGGGCGAGTTTACCGCCAAGCAGACTGATGCACAGTCAGGCAGCGACACCTCCGCCGCTGCAAAAAAGCAGCGCACAAAGAAGAAACACCGCAGCACAGACGAGCAGACGGATACCGCATCAAAGTCGGCAGCCGATCAAAGCAGCGCAGAAAAGCAGCAGAATGATACGCAGCAGAATGATACGCAGTCTGCCGACGGTCAAAAAGCTTCAAAGCGTGCAGCAAAACGCGTTGGCAAGGGCAAGCACGGCGCGCAGTTCACCGAGAACGGCACCAGCCAGACCATTGAGCTTACAAGTGATGTTACGCTTAAAAAGCACGGCAAGACCATTACCGCCGCCGACATCAGCGAGGGCGATATTATCAAGCTCAAGTATGACCAGAACAATAAGCTTGTTGAGGTAAAGGTATCAACAAAGCATAAGCGCAGAAGTTCGTCCGAGAAAAATGCCGCAAAGCAAACCGATAGCAGCTCCGCAGCATCAGCTGATGTTCAGTCCTCGGCGACCCCGTAATAACTTCACAAAACCTGACTACACAAAACTTTCCCTGCCCGATCATTGTCTTCGGGCAGGGTTTTTTTCACAAAAAACACCAACTGTACGTTTTATTGTACAGTCGGTGTCTTGTTCATATCATCTCATTCAGTTTCAGCCGCATTACTGCTCGTCATCATCGTCTCTTTTTCTGACAACAGCCATTGTGCCCGCAGCTATCAGAAGCACAGCTACCGTAACGGTATTGCCAACGTGACCCGTAGCAGGCGGTACATCAGCAACCGCCTTTACCGGCTCGATCTTCGGCTCTTGCTTATCAGTCTTATCAACAGGCTTTTCCTGCGCATCAACCTTTTGTGTTATGCCGTAGAACTTGTTGATGCACTCTTCAAGCTTTGCAAAATCATAGAAGTTTGAATAATCCTTTGTGCCGTCAGCAGTCTTTGTAACAAGGTCAAAATCGACCGCTGCACCGCTGTCAACATCGGTCTGGTCAGCGCGGATCATAGTATAGATACCCGAGGTCGCATAGAATGTCGCATCAGGATAATAGTGCTTGCTGAGCATACAAGTTCCGCCTCCTGATGTCTCGCCCAGGATAAGTATACCTCTGTCCTTTGCCATGCACGGCATCAGGTTTCCGCTTGAGAACGAGTTTTCCGATGTAAGTATCGCGTAGTTGAAGTCGTAGTAAACGCTCTTATCATTATCATCAAACACACCGTTGAGGTCAAGGTCCATCGTCCAGTCCTTGCTGAGAATACCGCCGCTGGCTGAATTGCGCATCTGTGTGGTTATAACGTTGCTGTTTTTCTGCTTGTTAGTGATGATAGTATTTATAAAATGCGAGATACACTCATCACCGCCGCCATTTGTTGCGATGTCGATAACAAAATTCTTTATGCCGTTTTTGGAAGCGTAATCAAGCGCCCACGCAAAATCTCTTACTACAGGGTGCTCAAAGTTGTCAAAGCGGAACAGCGCAGTCTCACCTTTGGTATAGAAAAATGTTTTATGCTCATCCCATTTCTTGACAAGCGTTGCACCCTTGAGCTTTTCCGTTCTTGCCTTTTCGACCAGAGCGACCTTATCATCGCTGCCCATCTGCCTGTTTATCACTTCGGAAGCCTCGTCCGAGAACATCATTTCTGTCTGGAAATCTGTAAGCATTTTGCATTTTTCATCTTCACCATAGAATTCCAGATCGGTGAGCATACCTGCACACAACACCGTATGTCCGCCGTCATCAAAAGCATCTGAAAGCAGCAGCATACCCATCTGGAAATCAACGCGCTTGTTTGACTTGAGCATCTGTTTTATTTCGGGATAATCGTCAAGAGCCTTGTCAAAGCCTTTTTCAGCAACGCTCTTTGCTATCGGAGCCTTCGGCGGCTTGCCGTAAAAATGATCCATCAAAAAGCAAAGCTCATTGTATGTGTAATCTATCATTGCCTGAGAGCGCTCTGTCTGCTCATAAATAGATGAACGGTCAAAGTATCCGTCCTCATCATGCTGTGCAGACAGTGTTTGTACAAAGTAAATACTGTTGTTTACATATTCAGCCGCATGGTATGTGCTGTCGAACATATCCGAAAGAGTCGTCAGCGGGAAATAAAGCTTTCCGTCATCGCCGATAAGGTCGATGCTGTACTTTGAGTAATCAAAGGTAACAGGCTTGTCGCTGCTCAGCTTCGGCGCACCCTCTTTGATATAATCACCTATATCCGCCTTTTCCACCTCAACGAGATTTAAGTTCAATCCTGTATCGTAATTGCTGATCGTGACAGTTTCCTTTGACGTATCCGCCACAAGCGTAGTCCCGTTTCCGCTGACGGTGTAAACATCACCTTCTGACGCTGTGGTGTAATCGACCGTGTAGAGCCTGTCAAGATAATCCTCAACGTTCACATACGGTACTTCAGGAAGATCTTTCAGGAAAAGGCACTGAAGCTTTTCGCTTTTATCCAGACTGTACCTGTATGCAGTAACGTCTTTTTTCTCGTAAGCGGGCTGTGTGTCTGCAAGTGCCGCAAACGGAAATACCGACACCGCAAAGACCGCAGCCGCTGCCGATGCGGCTATACGTTTTCTTAAAGTCATATTTAATCCTCCATTTCATTTTTTCGCCGCACTCTTTGTTACGGCGCCGTACAATAGTATATTCCCATCATAACAATAATAACATATTTGTTTATAAAAGTCAACTATTTCACACGCAATTAAAAATACGTAAATCATTTAACAAAGAGCTGTATTCCGACCGCCCCGAACTGAAAAAACATATTGAAATTGTAAACACTGTATGGTATAATCAAAACTGCAAACACAGAATAATCAGTACGAAAGCGAGGAATACATTTGAAAAACAAACGCCGCCTCAGATTGCAGATACTTTTGCTTGTGATGCTGTTTTTTATCATCGGAACAGTTATCGGTACTATCGCTATGTATTACAGTTCAAGGAACACCTATCTCAAAGCCAAAAATGACATGATCGAGCGCGACCTCAAGGTCGTGAGCGATTACTTTGATTTCCCCGAGGCAATGTCGTGGTTCTTTGATTACAGCAAGCTGCACAGTAAGGAAATATCCGCCATACAATTGGATTCTGACCATGGCCAGATTTTTGATATGTACAGCAAAGCAAGCAAAAGCGGCACTCCTGTCAAGGAAATTTTAGATGACCTCTCGGAAGAGGAGAAGCTCGAGTTTGCAAAAGCAATATATAACAGCATTAAAATAACGTTTGACAGCCAGACAGGTATCTTCAAATACGGAGGTATGATGTGCATAGATATCCGCGAAGAAGACCGCGGCTTTGTTTACTACGAGGCTGCCAGACAAATGGGCGATGATAACAGCGTCCTCGGAGAGAAATGGGAGCTTGACCTTGACTCGCACCCTGCTATAAAGGAAATACTTGACGGCGACTGCGACACCTACGCATTTGAAGTCGCCCCTGCGGAATGGGACAGCGGCGGCAACAACTACATAGGCTATATGCCGCTTGTCTATGACGGAGAGACAAAAGCCGTTTTAGCTATCAACTATAACTGGGACTCCTTCCATTCACAGCTTATCGAGCATATCTGGTTGATCGCAGGGCTTATGCTCGGCGCAATGGTCATCTGCTGCATAATACTGATGATACTTGTCAACCGCATCGCGATAAAGCCCCTTTCAAACGTCCAGCTCACAGTCAGGGAGTATATGAAGAACAAGGACAGCGACAGCGCACAGGAGCATCTGAAAAAAATAAAGACACACAATGAAATAGGTGTGCTTGCCGGTGATGTCGGCGCACTCGTGAAAGAGATCACCTCGTACACAGAAGCTATCAAGACACTCACCACGGAAGTTATGGAAGCACTCGCGCGCACGATCGACGCAAAGGACAAATACACCAACGGCCATTCTTTGCGCGTGGCGATGTATTCTATGATGATCGCACAGGAGCTCGGTATGTCAAAGCAGCAGCAGCTCGATATCTATTATATGGGGCTCTTGCACGATATCGGCAAGATAGGCATACCCAATGCGATAATCAATAAAACCACCAAGCTTACCGACGAAGAATATGATCTGATCAAAAAGCACCCTATCCTCGGATATGAGATACTGTCGCAGATACAAAGTATGCCCGATCTTTCGATAGGCGCACGCTATCACCACGAGCGCGTAGACGGCAAGGGCTACCCCGACGGATTATCAGGCTACGATATACCGTATACTGCAAGGATAATCGCCGTAGCCGACAGCTACGATTCAATGACCTCAAACCGCAGCTACAGAAAATATCTTCCGCAGGAGGTCGCACGCAGCGAGATCGCGAACAACATCGGTACACAGTTTGACTTAGCAGCTGCAACAGCAATGCTCAGCATTATCGACAAGGATGTACACTATCAGCTCCACGAATAAATATTACATAACCAAACCACCCTGCCCGAGTAATATCGAGCAGGGTGGTCATCATTTTATTGCCATTTAAAAGCTTACGGCTTCCACTCACTATGTGAATCACAGTTTCTCTTGTCGACCGCTCTTGTATTACCTACATGGATCTGTATGCTGGCATTTCTGCAAAGGCCGCGTAATTCAACATCGATCGTACTCCAGTCGGTGTTGTGCGTATCTGTCCAGAAAACACCGCTGTACGGGAAATCCGTACCCCAGGTGATATCAAAGCTGAATGCAAAATTCACAAATGTTCCATCGAATGTGATCTCGTTATCCAATGAAGATTCTCCGTGTACTGATTCATTATCGATGATCTGCTCCCAGCCGCCGAGAATAAAGTTGCCGTCCTTGTCAACTCCCAGCGCCCTGCGTCCGTAGAGCTTTATCTTTTTCGCATGATAAAGGCCATTGTTGGTGATATTTATTGACTTCCTTGTTCCGCAAAGGCTCCAGTACTGATCCTTTCTTGCGTTGTATCTGGCAGCTGCGATCGCATCCTCGTCAATAGTTTCATAGTATTTGCTATCATAGTCAAGTACCGAATCATCAGCCGATGCCGAAATTGCAGCTGCGGTGCTCATCATCATAACTCCTGCAAGTGCTGCGATAAGTGCTCTCTTTGTCTTCTTGATTGTCTTTTTCATAGTAATGTCTCCTTTTGATTTTTTCTCTCCCGCTTGGGAGGCTTTTTGTTTTCCTTGCTGTGATTATAGGATAGCATATAACTTAAACGTTTTCAATATTCAGATCTGTCTGTTTTTGTAGTTTAAACTACACATCGCCCGCGAAGTGTTGTCTAAACTACAAACTGCTCCATTATTGTCATGTACCGCATA